>CALFOY010000297.1 GCA_937919265.1 uncultured Capnocytophaga sp.
CATCCTCCGTATTACCGCGGCTGCTGGCACGGAGTTAGCCGATGCTTATTCGCAGAGTACCGTCATCAAACTACACGTAGTCCTTATTCTTCCCCTGCAAAAGCAGTTTACAACCCATAAGGCCGTCTTCCTGCACGCGGCATGGCTGGATCAGTCTTCCGACCATTGTCCAATATTCCTCACTGCTGCCTCCCGTAGGAGTCTGGTCCGTATCTCAGTACCAGTGTGGGGGATATCCCTCTCAGAACCCCTATCTATCGTCGCCTTGGGGAGCCGTTACCTCTCCAACTAGCTAATAGAACGCATACTCATCTTTCACCGCCTCAGCTTTAATATAAATGTGATGCCACTCCTATATACCATTAGGTATTAATCCAAATTTCTTCGGGCTATCCCTATGTGAAAGGCAGATTGTATACGCGTTACGCACCCGTACGCCGGTCGAAGCCCGAAAGCTCCTCCCTCGACTTGCATGTGTTAGGCCTGCCGCTAGCGTTCATCCTGAGCCAGGATCAAACTCTTCATCGTTAAAATCTTTAATTTCTTCTAACCGATTTTTAAGTTATTGACTTCAGGTTTCACTCGATTCTTTAAATCTTTTTGTGCTGTACAACATTATGTCAATGTACGTGTTGTTTATTCTTGCAAGAGCACTTATCGTCTCATTTGCGGGTGCAAAGGTACGGCGTTTTTTTAATTCTGCAAATTTTTTAGCAACTTTTTTTGAAGTTTTTTTGAGGGAGATGTTTAAGTGGTTGGTAATCAGTGGTTAGGGAGAGGAAGATTTTTTCATATTTTTTTAGAAAGAAAGATAGAACGCAATTATTGGAGATTGAAAGTAGCAAAAAAGCTGCTCCATTTTGCAGAAGCAGCTTTTATTATTTATTGTTTTTTTGTCATTAAACCACTCCTTGGTCAAGCATAGCGTGTGCTACTTTCATAAAGCCAGCTATGTTAGCACCTTTCACGTAGTTAATATAACCATCTTCTTGTCCGTATTTTAGACAAGCGTTGTGGATAGATTCCATAATATGGTGCAATTTAGCATCTACTTCTTCAGCTCTCCACGCAAGGTGTGCCGCATTTTGGGTCATTTCAAGACCTGAAGTAGCTACCCCTCCTGCATTCACCGCTTTACCTGGCGCAAAAGGCAATTTAGCATCTTGGAAAGCTTTAATAGCCTCTGGAGTACAACCCATATTCGATACTTCTGCTACCAATTTCACACCGTTAGCGATAAGCGTTTTAGCATCTTCTTCGTTCAATTCATTTTGGAAAGCACAAGGCAACGCAATATCACAAGGAATTACCCACGCTTTTTTACCAGCGGTAAATTTACTTTCTTTTGCAAATTTCTCAGCAAAAGGCGCTACGATATTTCGGTTAGAAGCGCGAAGCTCTAATAAGTAGTCTATCATTTCGTGAGTCATACCTCCTGGCACTTCCACACAACCATCTGGGCCTGACAAACCAATCACTTTAGCGCCTAACTGAGTAGCTTTTTGCGATGCTCCCCAAGCTACGTTACCAAAGCCTGATACTACCACGCGTTGTCCTTTAAGCTCTTTACCAAGTTTTTTAAGCATATGGTCTACGAAGTAAAGCGCTCCATAACCAGTAGCTTCCGGACGGATAAGAGAGCCTCCCCAGTTAATACCTTTCCCAGTAAGTACTCCTGTGTTGTACTCGCGAGCCAATTTTTTGTACATTCCGTACATATAGCCTATTTCGCGACCGCCTACACCCACGTCTCCGGCAGGTACATCGGTATCAGGACCTATATGTTGCCATAGTTCAAGCATAAAGGCTTGGCAGAAACGCATAATTTCAGCGTCCGATTTACCAGTAGGGTCAAAGTCTGAACCTCCTTTAGCGCCCCCCATAGGTAGCGTAGTAAGAGCATTTTTGAAAGTTTGCTCAAAGCCGAGGAATTTAAGCATCGATAGGTTTACAGCTTTATGGAAGCGGATACCTCCTTTGTAAGGACCTATAGCAGCGTTAAATTGCACGCGGTAACCGAGGTTGCTTTGTACTTCGCCTTTGTCATCTACCCAATCTACGCGGAAAGTAAAGATGCGGTCAGGCTCTACGATGCGTTCCACAATTTTAGCTTTAGCAAATTCAGGGTGCTGATTATACACCTCTTCTACCGACTCAAGCACTTCGTGTACAGCCTGCAAGTACTCTTTTTCTCCTGGGTGTTTAGCCTCCAAAGAGGTCATAATTTTTTTTACATCCATAATATATTAATTCGTTATGTAATTATTTGGTTATTTATACTAATGAGCGACAAAGGTAGTTAATATTATTGAACCGTGCAAAGAAAATACTATAAATTTTTCTTAACTGCATTTATTTTCAAAAGAAAACAATGCTTATACGACAGTAAATCAAAAGAAAAACGGAAGTTTTTTATATGTACCTCTTTATATTTTAAACCCAAATTTTTTTAGTTTTTGCATTGATTCATATGCTTTTATAATAGCTTGTTCTTTTACAGACGTTTTCTTCAATAATGATGTTTGAACTGATTTTACATTTGCCAACTCAAGATTATTAAATAAATTAGTTTGTGTAGCCAAATCGATAATCCGTTTCCAATCATCTTTTGTAAATAATAATAGCCTGTCATAAATAACCTTCACCTCAATCATTTCTTTTTCTTCTAATATCGAAAGACTCTTCACCTCTTCTATAAGAGATTGGTTTTCCTTTAGATAATCAAGAACCTTCTTCCCAAATACTATTTCTCTAGTAGCAAAATTCTTACCTTCTTTTATCTTTTTAAAAATCTCGAAAACTAACATATAGTCAAATCCTTCTAAAGAATGATCTTTTAAATAGTATTTAAACCCATCCCAAAACCTGAGTCCTAATTTTTGTATTTCACTGATTAAGAAAACTGTATCCTCAACATTATTAGTATCTATTTCTTTTTCATTATCACGCTGTAATTTTTCTTCTTCTGAAATAAGATAAGTACTTAGTATTGTTTCTAAATCTTCAGAATAGTTTATAGATTTTAGTTTTTCCCAAGAAGTACTTCTCTTAGCATATTCTGATATTAAGCTGTTCTTAGCTCCTTCTACTAAATGATTATAAACAAATATCAATATTTTTTTTAATTGATTACTTAAAATATCATCTATCTTCTGCTGTTCATATATCTGCCATAAATCAAGTCTATTATGTGTTAAAAAATGAAAATAAGATAGCGCATAGGCTACTGTAAATGATTTTAAGTTAGTATCACCTATAGCATCAATATTTTTTCTCCCAAATAACTTATCTGTAGTTTTAAAAAGAATAGCATTTGCAATAAGCTTTTTATAAAAGTTTTCGCCAGGCATTTTATTCTTAATCACTAACTCATTTATTTTCTTAGTATATTGAACGAAATTCTTCTGAGAACCTAATGCTACTATATGAGGCTCTAAATCCCATATATTTAGAAATTTAGCTATATCTGACTTTACAAACTTTAAAGATTGTGGATTTTGTTCCTTAAATTTCTTTTGTTGAGAAAGAGTTTGCTTATTTAAGGTCTCTCTGTACTGTCCATTTGTCCTTTCAAAAAACCACAATAGTGATTGATTTTTATTTTCTGGATTTATTACATATTTTTTCCTTGAAAGATTTTCTATTTGAATAAAATAAGGGTTGTTTGATGATAAATCTAATTCTGAAACCTTATTCTGACTATTAGCAAAACGCGAAATATTAGGAACTTCAATATTTTTCTGCTCTCTATCCTTTATAACAGTTAATTTCATCTGTACAAAGATTTTAGTCAAATCAACTTCTTTAAATTTTTTCTGTGTATGATATAAAGAAGCTGTTGTCTGTCCTCCGTTTACTATCTGAAAATCATTAAGTTTAGTAATAAGAGTCTTATTATCAATTATTTTAGTTTCTACATTTTCAGCAGTAGCTGTAATTCCGTTGTTATAAGGTAGAAACATTTGAGGTTTAAACCTAATTGTATCGCGAATCCCTTTATTAAACTTCCCTGTTTGTCCTAAAAAAGCTCTTACATTGCTTTCTAATAGTTCATTAGAAAACTCTTTATATAGCTTAGACAACACTTCTCCTGGCACAATTGCTAAGTAACAATCATACATTTCATCAATATTAGGCACTTGTAGACATTGCAGTCCTTTTATTTCAGGAATAAAGGTCTCAAAATCTATTTCTATCGGCTCATGAGTACTATTAGAAGCATTTAATTTGAATAAACGCTCTACATCCCACGTATGTACAAAAACATCTATATCATTAATCTCTAACTTTTCCTTTTCGTGATTAGAAAAGCCATTTATAAGAAAATAAACATTTATTCTGTCAAAATTTTTACCTTGCCTCCCAACAATTTGTAAAAGCTGATTGAGTTCTGTATGCGAAGGGTCTATATAGTCTATATGACGTTTTAAAGCCCCATTAATAAACCTTTTTATCTGATTAAGAGTTTTCGTATAGTCGTCTTTAGTAATATTGTAGTCATAAGTATTTTTACAGAATGTTATAAATAAATCAAGAGTAGAATAGTATTCTTTGTTATTGTCATCTTTAAAACTATCTTTTAAACAATATCCATTAATTTTCCAATCAATACCTCCTTGACTATTAGGGTGTATATATGATAGTACTCTTGCTCCTTCTGTTTTACCAATAGATTCGAATACCTCTATACAATATTCTGTAAATTTATCTTCAAAGCTCGTGCCTTGCTCTTCTGAATAAACAAGAGATGCTATATCAGATTTTAACTCTTCAATATAATTTTCTAAAGCTCTTTCCATTACTGAATTTTTAAAAATATATCTTCAAAATTAACCTTATAATTCCCTATTGCTGAAATTTCTATCAAATAAGAAACATCATAAATTCCTATTGGTAAATGAAGTTTTACTATTTTAGGGAAGTCAGATGTTACTTCAAAAACAGACATATCTCTTAATGAATATATATTATTATACATATCCATATCTCTGTCTAAATATCCCTTTAGCTGTAGTTTAGCATTAAAAAGATCTAATTGTTCCTTTAGTAATAATTTTTGTCTTATTTGTTGAACTATAGAATTTAATGAAAAACCGTTTTCTTTTACAACTTCAGCTACATACAGAAGTAAAAAGAGCTTTTCCAAATACTCAGAATCTAATTGTTTTTCGTTTGCTATTCTGATTTTAGGTTGATTAGCAGTGCTAAATTTTATCTCTATTCCTAGTCCTTTTATAATAAAGTCTTTAGCCTGAAAATCAGTCTCCATACTTGTCCAATAGTTTATGGCATTTTCTTTTGTTTTATCATTATCAAGTAAAGAATTCAAAAATAGCAATTCACCAATAAGACCTTTTTCCTCTTCAACAGTTAATTTATCTCTACTAATTTTATCAAATAATTTTTTCCACTTGGTGATAATATTCAAAGTTGCTTCTATCACTTGCTTTTCTGTGCTACACTTTTGTATTGCCTCTAACACATTCTGAATAAAAAGTGAAAATATGTCTTTCAAATCATCATCTAATAGATATATAAAAAATTCTTTTTTACCATCATTTGGCACTACATACACCTCTACCCCCTTAAAACGATAATTTTTAAGGGTCGGTATTAGTATATTGTCTGAGATATACATCATAAACAGATATTGCTTTGTGATACTATTAGTAGCTATAAAGCAATCTACTTGAGTTATTTCACTGACTCTAGTCTTAATAATAATTTCTCCTGTAGAACGTTGTTTGTCCCAAATATCATTAATATCTATCATAAGTTATCTGCCTCAGGGTTATCATCATCTTCCATTACTTCATTATCAAAGTCTTTATTGACTGTAGCTGTATATGATACTTTTACCTCATCACTAATCCTAGGAAAATGTAAACTATAACCAATTATAGGAATTTGGTTATTTACATTAGGAGTTGCTCGCTCGTCTAAGGCATATATAAGCAGCAAGCCTTTACCTTCAATTGCTCTTCGTTTTTTTATTTCTTCATTATTATCATTTTTTGTGAATAAATCAACTTGACGATCTTTCATATCATCAATCTGATTTTTAGGTATTAAGTAATAGTCGCTATCTCTCATATTCTTAGGGTGGTTACGTACACTACAGCCCAAAGTAAGAGTTTCTGCATCGCTTATTAGCGTATATGTCATTACATCGTCTTTTGGCATTCGCGTAGTATTAGGATTATTTTCATATCGGTTTATGAATACTTTCTCATCTGTATTGGCTACGACAGCAATAGTCCATTCTTTTATTTTATGACACTTCTCTTGATTTCTTATATATTCACTCAATGTAGCATTATTAATACTCGGCTGCTCTATTCTAAAAGCATCAATAAAATTACAAATCGCTTCAACAGAGGCCTTAGGGTATAACAAATACTTTATTTTTCCTTTGCTATTTCTTTTCCTATTTTCTTCAGAAGGAAAGCCTATAGTATTAATAAGTGTTTTAAACACATTAAAATTATTTTCAATAGCTGATTTTGTTTTCAATAAACTATAAGTTTGAGGGTTTTCTCCTGAAAATGAAATTTCAATAGATTCTGTAAAGTATAGTTTGTTTAAGCTAGTAATAGTGAGTAGTCCCGAATGATTCCTTACTTTTAAACGAAAATCTTTAGGACGTTGATGGGTTATAGTCATCTCATCAAAATCATTTCTCATTTCTTCTGTAGCCATTGTAATATGATTAAACCACTCAAAAATTTGTTGTGTAGTATAAAGTCTACATAGGTCTACATACCCTGGTCGATAACCAAACCAACGCCCCATTTGCATTAACGAATCATACATACGTGTAGTGCGTATATAGTAAGATATTGATAGCCCCTCTAAGGTAATTCCTCTTGATAAACGACTACCTCCTACAGCTATCACAGATAGTCCATTCTCATAACGACTATAATCTATTTCTTCAATATTATGATACTCTAAATTAGTAGTTGAGCGAGTACCATGTACAGCCCTTACTTCTATTTTCAAACAAGCTTTCTTAAGTTCTTTTTTCACTTCTTCCCAAGAGTGCTCTCTAATCCTTATATCAGTATAATCAAGATTGTCTAATATATTTTTCGTAGTAGGTAGAAAGTCCTCTATATACAAATCTTCTAATTCTTTCAGAAGTACTTCATCTTCACTTTCTATAGCGCTCTGATATTCTTTTAGTTTCTCACTCACTAAGTAAGCTACTCTGTCAATCCATTTCACAAGTAATGCTGTATGCACAAGCATTGAGTTATGCTTGTTTTCTTGTCCCCTCAATCTTCTTATAGAGCAAGTAAGAATAAATGACTTTATTGCTTTTTCTAAACTATTAGGAAGCTCCTCTGGTAGAATATTTTTATTCTCTCTAGTTATTTTACTAAAGAAAGGAGGGTCAAAATCCGCTATAGATCTAAAAATATCCAAAGGCTCTTTAGTAAGCTCTGGAATAGTATTTTCATAGCCAAAAACCTTTGCCGCACCTATGTAGTTAGATGGTGCTTTTATGTTAATTATAAAATCACGTGGAAATAAGTCTTCTCCTATTTTATACTCTTTCCCTTTTATAAAAGTAGTCAATTTCTCATTATGTTCTTGAGAAATAAACAAATTAGCATAAGGTGTCGCTGTATAACCAATAAATGTATTTTGGTTGAAAATATTAAGCAAAGTTCTAATTAGGCGGTTTATAGTCTTCACCTCATTTATATCTTTAGAAGCATTTACTGAGGCAGCATCTGCCTCATCATCTATAATAAGAGCAGGAACATCAAAAAGCTTAGGAGTCCCATTAACAATTTGTACATTAGGATCTTTAGAAAACCAATCTATCAGATTTTCCAAAATACTTTTATTCTTCTTAATTACAAAAACTATAGGATTTTTACCAATAGGTATGTTCAGCCTTTTAGCTACTGATTGACTAAAGTCTCCTTCATCATTATTCCTATAATAAGAAGATGTCAGTGAATAAATGTCAGTATTGGCTTTATACTTACCTACTCCTATAATTTTAGTATTATTTTCTCTGATAAAATCGGAACTACTCCTTCCTATATAGCCAGCGTCTATTCTTTCTTGTGTTTGTCTTCTCAAAGAGCTAATAGTTCCTGCTATAACAATAATTACCTTATAACCTGCATCAGTAGCCTTGTTGATAAGCCCTATATAATTAGAGGTTTTCCCAGATTGTACGTGTCCAACAACCATACCTCTTCTATCCCAAGAACCTGCTTTTTTAGGATTAACACACTTATCAAGAATTTTGTCTGTAAAATCATCTAAATCATTAATAGGAAAAGAAGGATCTTTTTCAGTGATGTATAGTTTATATCTATTCCAAAGTTCAAATTTAATATTAGCCTTTTCTTCACTCAGCCAAGGTTCTACTTCATCTGATATAATAGTAATTTCTCCTTTACCAATACTAAAATCAGCTTGAAGTATTTCAAATAATTCTTGTTTATCAAAGGTCTCTCCTTCAATAATGTTTAAGGCTTCAGCTTTTTCTATAGCTCCTAATATTCTCTCATTGGTTACCTCTTCTTGTCGTGCTCCTAATAAAGTATGCACTATACTTCTAGCACTATCTAATAAGTTTTTCATTTCAAATATTCGTTAATTAATGGATATAAGTTAAACGGAACAGCATTCATTATCTGCTGTCTAGCTAATGATGCTGGTACTCCTTGGGAAATATGGATATTATATAGTTCTATAGCTAAATTAATTAGCTCATCTGTTGGTTTTTCTATCTGTTTTTCTAATTCATGTAAGGAAGGATCTTCATTCTGATTACTTAATATCAACTCAATAGGTACATTTTCTTCTAATAATTTCAATGCTTTTTGAAGTAATTTTGTCTTTTCTGTATCAAGTAATGTTTTTATGATAGGATGCTGTCTGTTAATTTTATATTTCTTTATCCCCTCTCTTGTTTTTTCATCTAACCAAAGAGGTTGATAGTTTGATACTCGTATTCTATCTATATCTTTTTGCCCTCTCCAATTATAAATTTTAGCTGATTTAGTAATTGCTATTTTAGAAATCCTATCAAGCTCTTTACGTATTTCTATTGGAGGGGTTGCTGTTGATTTTTTAATATCTAATTTCCAATTAAAATCACCTATGTTTGAGAAATTAACTGCTATCCTTGCTAATTTTGAATAATCTCTCTTCTTCTGAAATCCTAACCAATCTCCTGCTACCAAAAGCCTACTCCCTCTATAAACATAAAACCCTTGTTGCTCAAACCATCCTAAAGAACCTCCTGTTTTTTCATACTCTTCTTTCCCTATTTCTGACATATGAGGAAGAATAAAATAAGTAATTTCTACATTATCAAATTGTTCTGGTTGTCCCATCTCAGGTTTGGGATCAAGATGAAGCAAAAAAGGATTATTAGCCTCTATTTCATCATTCTGAAAAAAGATTTTCAAAGATTTACTTTCTATAAACTTGTGAAAAACTAAACTTAAGTGCTTTTTAACAGTTACCATTTCATCATAAAAAGCCTTTTTCACTTTCTCATTAGTACTTTCTGCTTCACCTACAATCCTATCTAATTTTTCCCATAAGATTAAAGTGCCAGATTTCTGGTTAGCAATTTTATCTATAAATAGTTCATCTGATACATAGTCTAATAGTTGCCATTCATTTTCTTGATTAATAAAATCTATATCCCAGCAACGTTTTATTATTGCATAATTTTCCTTTTTGGTAATACAAGTAAGTCGTTTGCATTGCGAAAAAGAAGCCGTCTTTAAGCCCATTCCAAAACGACCTAAGTCTTTTTCATTTCTTTCTTCATCAGGATCTTTACTTCCTGGTGTCATTGCTTGTACTAATTCTTCTTTATGCATCCCACAACCATTGTCTAAAATGGTTATATAGGAGTCTTTCCCTTTCCATTTATATTCTAAAAATATTCTATCAGCCCCTGCTGAAATAGAATTATCAATAATATCAGCAATAGCTGTAGAAAGATTATACCCAAAACTTCTATATGAATTAATAGTCGATTTGGGATTTGGTTTCGCTATTTCTGCTTTTATAATATTCATAATAACAGTTCCTTTATTTTTTTAGCTATTTTTTCAGCCATTAGAGGCGGAACAGCATTCCCTATCTGTTTAAATGCTGCTGTTCTACTTCCTTCAAAAAAATAATCATCAGGAAAAGATTGTATTCTTGCAGCCTCTCTCACCGTTATAGACCTATTTTGCTTCTTATCAGGATGAATATAGTAATGTCCATCCATTGCTATATGAGCCACAACAGTATGCGATATTCCTTGACCGTTAACTACTTGAAAACGATTGGTAAATGACTTTGTATTATTGTGTTTTATTAAATTAGCCGGTAGTTTTGCATAATTTAATCGGTTACCTTTAGCCCACTCATCAACTGCTATTCTATAAATTTCTAAGTCATTTTCATTATTTTTTCTTGCTATATGTTGTGTGACAAAATCTAATTCTCCTCTTATTTTTGACTTCTTCAAATATTCTGTAGGTTCATTCACATATTTAACCGCCTCAAGAGTTCCTTGTCCATTGTTTAGAAATTTCAAATCAGAAAATAAATCTCTCAATATTTGAAAGTCATTTTCTTCCTTTACAAATTCAGGATATGAAAAACCTAATTCTTTTCTCCAACCTATAATAATAACTCTCTTTCTATCTTGCAAAACACCAAAATCTTTTGCATTTAAAAATCGACTTTCATTCGGCGGTAAGCTTACTTCATATCCTGCATCTTTTACTGCTTCAAGAATATCTTCTAAATGTTTCCCATTACTTGCCGATAATATACCTGGTACATTCTCAAATACGAACATTTTAGGCTGGTAATAGTTTAAAAACTCAACATAGAATTTATAGAGATAATTACGTGGGTCAGCAGCCATATCCTTTCTTGCCCTTCCTGCTACAGAATAAGCCTGACAAGGAGGTCCTCCTATAATTAAATCAATTTTTTCACCTCCAGAATACTCATCTATTTTACTAAAGATATAAGACAAAGAATCTTGCGATATTTCTTTATTAATAACTCTATTTATTACATTATCAGGTACTTTTTTCCAAAAAATATTCTTATTTTTATGGTTTGACTTCAAGTATTCATAATATATATCTTCATTTCCCATTTCTTTTAGCCAATGATAAGCTGCTCTTGTTTTTAAGGTATCACAAGCATCTTTGTTCATCTCTACGTGAGCTATAGGTTTAAACCCTGCCCGAATAAATCCTTCTGACAAGCCTCCTGCTCCTGCAAATAAATCTATGTAATTAAAAGATCTCATCTATATATCTAATGTTGCGCGACAAAAGTATGTAATTTTGTTCTAAAAACAAAAAAACTTTCTAACTATTCCACAAAAAAAAGCCTCCACACTTTCACGCGGAGGCTTAGTATTAACTTTAAAAATCT
>CALFOY010000298.1 GCA_937919265.1 uncultured Capnocytophaga sp.
TAGGTTCAATGCGTAAAGAAACGCTTATCGGGCATTTGCTCAAAGATAAACCCCACCAATTCGATGGCAAACCTTATGGAGGGTTCTACACTCAAGAACAAATAAAGGAAATTGTAAAATACGCTCAAGACCGCTATATCACCATTATCCCCGAAATTGATATCCCTGGGCATACCCTTGCTGTACTCACCGCCTATCCTGAGTTAGGTTGTACCGGTAAAGATTATGCTGTAGGTACCAAATGGGGAGTGTTTGACGATGTGCTTTGTGCTGGCAACGAGGCTTCATACAAGTTTTTAGAAGACGTTTTTGATGAACTTACCGAACTTTTCCCCTCTAAATACATTCATATAGGGGGTGATGAGTGTCCCAAAACACGTTGGAAAGAATGTCCTAAATGTCAGGCTAAAATCAAAGCTTTAGGCTTAAAAGGCGATGGAGAACACACTGCCGAGCAACAATTGCAAGGTTATGTAGTATCACGCATAGAGCAATTCCTAAAAAAGAAAGGCAGAGAAGTAATTGGCTGGGACGAGATTTTAGAGGGTAACAATATCTCACAAGATGCTATTGTAATGTCGTGGCGAGGCACCGAAGGGGGTATCGCAGCAGCACAACGCCACAACCGTGCTATTATGACCCCTCACTACAGTTTGTATTTCGATTATAATCAAGGAGAAGACACTACCAAAGAACCGCTTTCCATAGGTGAATACCTCCCCGTAAAAAAGGTATATGACTACGAGCCTATCGACCCTAAACTCACTCCTGAACAAGGTAAATACATTTTAGGAGCACAAGCTAATTTATGGACAGAATACATCGCGAGCCCTGCACACGCTCAATATATGCTTTTACCTCGATTAGCTGCCTTAGCCGAAGTGCAATGGACAGCCCCCGAGAAAAAGAATTTTCCTAATTTCCTAAAACGTTTGGGGAACCTGCTAAACTATTATCAGTTAAAAGGTTATCACTACGCCAAACACATAATGGGAGTTACCCCTGTAATCCAACCAGCTGCCAATAAAGACGGCATTCAAGTAGAGCTCCTCACCGTAGGTGATGGCAAAGTGTACTACACTACCGATGGCTCTACCCCCAATGCGAACAAAACACTCTACACCCAACCTATTAAGTTGAGCAATGAATTACTACTCAAAGCTGTTGCCGTACATAAGGATACTATAAGCGGAGTATTTAGCTATCAATCCTTATTCAACAAGGCTACTTACAAAAAAATACAATTACTCACCGAAACCAACCCTAAATATACTTTTGGAGGAGCTACAGCCTTAGTCGATGCCCAAATAGGTGAAGATTCTTATATCGATGGACATTGGGTAGGTTTCCCCGGTCGTGTAGGAGTAGAAGCAGTGATTGATTTGGGTAAAGAAGAAGAAATCAGCAATTTAAAAGCAGGTAGCTTAGCCGATACCCCTAACTGGATATTCCCTGCCTCAGAAGTTGCTATTTATAGTTCCCCCGATGGCAAAAACTTCCAACTCATCGCTCAGCAACCTTTGAAGATTACCGAAAAAACTGACCCTACCAAGCGAGTACCTATCAGTTTGAACTTTGCTAAAACTAAAACCCACTTTGTAAAAGTAGTGCTTAAAGGTACTATAATCCCCAAATGGCACGAAGGCAAAGGTACCCCTGCCCTACTCTTTGTAGATGAAATACAATTAGACTAGAATATACTCAACATCTTTTTAATATATTATCTCCATTAATTTCATAATGGAGATTTTTTTATATCAATATAATTATCTCTTTTAAAATAACCATTTATGAAAAACTAAACCTTTTTTAAATATTATTTTTCAAGTTCTTTTTATTTTATTCCTAAATGTTCTCTCACTTCCTGCACTGTATTCTCTGTAAATAAGGCTTCCAAATTTTTCCAAATACTATGATACCCATACGGTCCCTGAAGCATTTCTTCCTTAGCAGTAGCTATACTCCACTGATGGTAAATAATACGATACATAGCCACCATAATTCCTGTACGGTCTGCACCGTGATAGCAATGAACCAATACAGCCCCTTGCTCTTGAGCCTTACGAATGCGTTGTAATACTTGAGCTATATCCTGCGCTCTGATACGCCAAGTAAGTAACGGATGATTAATCAACATAATGTTATCAGCGGTCTGGAATACCTTTTTATCCTTAGAACGCGTAAAATAACGCAGATTAATAATCGTTTTTATAGGTATATTTTTAATCATTTCTTTGTCTGCCTTCACCAGTTGTTCACTACGATAGAGAAGACTATCCACTTGGTATAAATTTGCATCAGCAGAAATAAGCACTGCTCGTTCTTGCCCAAAAAGAGAAAAAACAAAGAGGAAAAAGGTTAAAAACAAGTATTTTCTTTTCATCTTTTCTAAAAAATATTTATTAATAAAAAAATGCTCTACTATATAAAGTAGAGCATTTTGATTTTTATGCTTCACCTGCGCTACCAAAACGAGCTACAGTTTTTATAATATCATCATTTACTTCATTCTGCTGATTTTCAAACTTTTGAATATTATCAGAGAGAGCTTTTAGTAATCGCTTAGCGTGCAAAGGGGTAAGAATCACTCTACTCTGTACACGCCCTTTTGGTACTCCTGGCATCATACTAACAAAATCTAAAACAAATTCAGATTCTGAATGATTTACAACAACCAAGTTTGAATACACTCCATTGGCTACTTTTTCATCTAGCTCTATACTGATTTCTTGTGAAAATTCATTTTCCATAGCTTACTATTTTTGCATATCTCTTTTAGAGCCAACAATAATATTTTCGTAACGTTTTAGCCCTGTTCCCGCTGGGATACGATGTCCTACGATAACATTTTCTTTTAGTCCGTCTAAGAAATCTACTTTTCCTTGTACAGCTGCCTCGTTAAGAACTTTTGTTGTTTCTTGGAATGATGCTGCAGAAATAAACGACTTAGTTTGTAATGAAGCTCGGGTAATACCTTGTAAAACAGGAACTGCAGTAGCTGGGATAACATCTCTTGCTACTACCAAATTCTTATCTTGGCGTTTCAAGATAGAATTTTCATCTCGTAACTGACGAACGGTAACAATTTGTCCTGCGGTAAGGTTTTCAGAATCTCCTGCGTCTTCAACCACTTTTTTACCAAATAGTTTATCGTTTTCTTCTATAAAGTCATCTTTATGAACTAATTGCTCTTCAAGGAATAGTGTATCTCCTGGGTCTTGTATTTCTACCTTACGCATCATTTGTCGTACTACTACTTCAAAGTGTTTATCATTGATTTTCACCCCTTGTAGTCGATATACTTCTTGTACTTCATTTACTAAATATTGTTGTACGGCAGAAGGTCCTTTGATTTTTAGGATATCTTCTGGAGTTACAGAGCCATCAGAAAGAGGCATACCTGCACGTACATAGTCATTTTCTTGTACCAATACTTGGTTAGACAATTTTACTAAATATGTACGTTTTTCTCCCAATTTTGATTCTACAAAAATCTCACGATTACCACGTTTTACTTTTCCGAAAGAAACCACACCATCTATCTCTGAAACCACAGCAGGGTTAGAAGGGTTACGAGCCTCAAACAATTCAGTTACACGAGGAAGACCTCCTGTGATATCTCCTGATTTAGCTGATTTTCTAGGTATTTTAACTAATACTTTTCCTTCTTTAATTTTATCTTTATCATCAACCATTATATGAGCTCCCACAGGTAATGTATAAGAACGTAAAATATTACCTGCTTTGTCCTGAATGTGAAGAGTAGGAATTAAACGTTTATTACGAGATTCTGAGATTACTTTTTCTTGGAATCCTGTTTGTTCGTCTATTTCCACTTGATAAGTTACCCCTTGTTCTATATTCTCATAAGCTATATTACCTGCAAATTCAGAAATAATTACGGCATTATAAGGGTCCCATTGGTTAATTACATCTCCTTTTTGTACAGTATCTCCGTTTTTAAAGAAAATATATGCCCCATATGGGATATTGGTTGTACTAAGTACCATTCGGGTATTTGGTTGTAAAATTTTCACTTCCGAAGTACGAGAGATAACTACCTCTACTGGGTTACCTTCATTATCTTCTCCGTGAACAGTTTTGAGGTCATCAATTTCAAGAATACCTTCAAAACGAGCTATATTTTTATTTTCTTCTGAAATGTTACCCGCTGTACCACCCATATGGAAAGTACGAAGAGTAAGCTGAGTACCAGGCTCACCAATAGATTGAGCTGCGACCACACCAACAGCTTCACCAAGCTGAACCATTTTACCAGTTGAAAGATTTCGTCCGTAACATTTTGCACAAATTCCGTGTTTTGCTTCACAAGTAAGTGCTGAACGTACCTCAATAGTTTCAATAGGTGCTTGATTAATTTTTGAAACTGCATCTTCACGAATTTCTTCTCCAGCTGCAACGATAACTTCCTCAGTAATAGGATTAATGATATCGTTAAGAGCTACTCGTCCTAAAACGCGTTCTCCAAGTGTTTCTATCACTTCTTCATTTTTCTTCAAGGCTTGTACTTCAATACCACGAAGTGTACCACAATCATCAGTATTAATAATAACATCTTGAGAAACATCCACCAAACGACGAGTAAGGTAACCTGCATCGGCTGTTTTCAAAGCGGTATCGGCAAGACCTTTACGCGCCCCGTGAGTAGAAATAAAGTACTCCAAGATAGAAAGACCTTCTTTAAAGTTTGAAAGAATTGGGTTTTCAATAATCTCTCCACCACCAGCAGTTGATTTTTTAGGTTTAGCCATCAAACCACGCATACCTGTAAGCTGACGTATCTGCTCTTTAGAACCACGCGCTCCTGAATCCAACATCATATACACAGAGTTAAACCCTTGTTGGTCTTCGCTAATACGTTTCATTGCTAAATCTGTAAGGCGAGCATTGGTAGATGTCCAAACGTCAATCACTTGGTTATAACGTTCGTTATTAGTGATAAGCCCCATATTATAGTTTCCTATGATTCCTTGTACTTGCTCATTAGCATCAGAAATCATATTTTGTTTTTCTTTTGGAATAATAATATCTCCTAATGAGAATGAAAGCCCTCCTTGGAAAGCAAATTTATATCCCATTGATTTGATATCGTCCAAAAACTCTGCTGTACGAGGGATGTTAGTAGCCTTTAATACATCTCCAATGATATCTCTAAGAGATTTTTTTGTTAATACAGTATTTATAAAGCCAGCTTCAATAGGCACTACTTCATTAAATAATACTCGTCCTACGGTAGTATCTATTAATTTTGTAACAATATTTCCGTTTTCATCTAAGTCTCTTGTACGAACTTTGATAGAAGCATTCAAATGTACTTTTTTCTCATTATAAGCAATATTTACTTCTTCTGGAGAATAAAATACAGATCCCTCTCCTATAACAGGATATTCAGGAGTACTTTTACGCAGTTTAGTGATGTAATACAACCCTAGAACCATATCCTGAGATGGTACGGTAATTGGCGCTCCATTGGCTGGGTTCAAAATGTTATGAGAAGCAAGCATAAGCATTTGAGCTTCAAGGATAGCCTCTGGTCCTAATGGAAGGTGAACAGCCATCTGGTCACCATCAAAGTCCGCATTAAACGCCGTACAAACCAATGGGTGCAAACGTATAGCTTTTCCTTCAATAAGTCGAGGTTGGAAAGCCTGAATACCCAATCGGTGAAGCGTAGGAGCACGGTTAAGAAGAACAGGGTGTCCTTTGATAACATTTTCTAAAATATCCCAAACAACAGGTTCTTTTTTATCAATAATTCGTTTTGCTGATTTTACCGTTTTTACGATACCTCTCTCTATTAACTTACGAATAACGAATGGTTTATATAGCTCAGCTGCCATATTTTTAGGCAAACCACATTCGTATAGTTTCATCTCTGGTCCTACAACAATTACCGAACGAGCAGAATAATCCACACGCTTACCTAAAAGGTTTTGACGGAAACGTCCTTGTTTTCCTTTTAGTGAATCTGAAAGAGATTTTAAAGGTCTGTTAGACTCAGTTTTTACAGCCGAAGCTTTACGCGTGTTATCAAATAATGAATCTACAGATTCTTGAAGCATACGTTTTTCATTTCGTAAAATCACATCTGGAGCTTTGATTTCCATCAAACGTTTCAAACGATTGTTACGAATAATTACTCTTCGGTATAAGTCATTTAAGTCTGAAGTAGCGAAACGACCTCCATCAAGAGGAACAAGCGGACGTAATTCAGGCGGAATTACAGGGATTACTTTCATAATCATCCACTCTGGTTTATTCTCTCTATTTTTTTGAGATTCACGGAAGGCTTCTACTACTTGAAGTCTTTTAAGAGCTTCTGTTTTTCGTTGTTTTGAGGTTTCTGTATTGGCTTTATGTCTTAATTCGTATGAAAGTTGGTCAATGTCCAAACGCTGTAAAAGTTCATACAAGCATTCAGCACCCATTTTCGCAACAAATTTATTAGGGTCGCTATCGTCTAAGTATTGATTTTCAACAGGTAACGACTCCATTATATCTAAATATTCTTCTTCTGATAAGAAATCCATAGGTTGAAGAGGCTCCCCTTCAATACTTTTGGCAATACCTGGTTGAATAACTACATATCTTTCATAATAAATAATCATATCCAACTTCTTAGAAGGTAGCCCTAGCAAATAACCTATTTTATTAGGCAATGAACGGAAATACCAAATATGAGCTACAGGAACAACCAAATTGATATGCCCTACACGCTCACGACGTACTTTCTTTTCTGTTACTTCTACACCACAACGGTCGCACACAATTCCTTTATAACGAATACGTTTATATTTCCCGCAGGCACACTCATAGTCTTTCACAGGACCAAAAATACGCTCACAGAAAAGCCCATCACGCTCTGGTTTGTGCGTACGATAGTTTATCGTTTCTGGCTTAGAAACTTCACCTCTTGACACTGCCAAAATGCTTTCAGGCGAAGCTAAACCAATAGAGATTTTATCAAATCTCACTGCTGTGTTTTTATCTTTTCCTTTTGCCATAATTATATGGTGTATATAAATTTATTTTATTTGATATTTAATTTATTTTTTAATGATTTCTATAAAGAAAACCCAATGACAATATATTTTTTAAACTTGAAATATCACGCAAGCCATTGCTATAAGAGCTGGTAATGCTTGTGCAAAAAATATTTTTTTAGATGCAGACAACGCACCAAAAATACCTGCTAAAACCACACAACCTAAGAAAAACAAACGAATATTTATACTCCATTCCTCATTATCTATCAAAAAACTCCATACTAAACCTGCCACCAAAAAACCATTATACAAGCCTTGATTGGCAGCCATTGATTTAGTTTGCGGGAATAAATGTTCTGGTAAAGACTTAAAAAAATGTTTCCCTCGAGTTTCCCAAGCGAACATTTCCATATATAAAATATAAAGATGCTCTAATGCTACCAAAATAGTTAAAATAGTTGCTATCATCTTTTTTATGATTCTACTGAAAAATCCATTATATTCCCTTGTTTATCTACTCCTACAGTAAGTACATCTTCCGTTATCATTTGCCCTATTGTGTATTCAAAAACAGCAAACGCTGTTGATTCTGGACAAATAAAAATACTTTGTAACTCCATTTTTGAACAAAAATCTTTACCTATACCAGAAGAATTTACATTAAGCCCCAATTCTTCTTCTAAAACCTCTCTATTATCTCGTATTTGAATACGAATATAATCCTTTACAAATGAAAGCTTTTCTGAAATATATTCATTCAAAAATGCTTCTCTAATTTTTGTATCTAAACAAGGTAAAGATTTTAAAAACAATTGAATTTCAGACACTTCCTCTTTTGTTGGATTTATATTTGCAATATCTAAAATTATCTGAGTATCAGCTTGATTTATATCTGCCTCTATCTCATAATAATCTTGCTCTAAAAGAGAAACTTCTCCAAAATATGGAAGTTGATAAATTGTCATAAATTACTTTATATAAATATCAAAATCCCAAACTCCAAATATCAAATAATATCTGGAATTTGGTGTTTTGATTTTATTTCTTTATTCTTCTAAACGAATATCTAAACCAAGACCTTTAAGCTCGTGCATCAATACATTGAATGATTCTGGCAATCCTGGCTCTGGCATTGTATCTCCGTGAACAATAGCTTCATAAGTTCGAGCTCGACCGATAACATCGTCAGACTTCACAGTAAGAATTTCACGTAATGTACTTGATGCTCCATAAGCCTCTAAAGCCCAAACCTCCATCTCTCCAAAACGTTGACCACCGAACTGAGCTTTACCTCCTAATGGCTGCTGAGTAATAAGTGAGTATGGACCGATAGAACGTGCGTGCATTTTATCATCAATCATATGTCCTAACTTAATCATATAAATAACACCCACTGTTGCTTTCTGGTCAAAACGCTCTCCTGTTCCTCCATCATAAAGATAAGTATGTCCGAAAGCTGGCACTCCTGCTTTGTTTGTATAATCTGTTATTTGTTCTAACGAAGCTCCATCAAAAATAGGAGTAGCAAACTTCAATCCTAATTTTTGTCCTGCCCAGCCAAGTACTGTTTCGTATATCTGACCAATGTTCATACGAGAAGGTACCCCAAGAGGGTTCAACACAATATCTACAGGTGTTCCATCTTCCAAGAAAGGCATATCTTCATCACGAACAATACGAGCAACGATACCTTTATTTCCGTGACGCCCTGCCATTTTATCCCCTACTTTTAGTTTTCGTTTTTTAGCAATATAAATTTTTGCTAACTTCATAATTCCTGCAGGTAACTCATCTCCGACAGAAAGAGTGAATTTATCTCTTCGAAGTGCACCTTGTAGGTCATTAAGTTTTATTTTATAATTATGAATAAGGTCATTCACAAGAGCATTTGTATGGTCATCTGTTGTCCAACCACCAGCTATAAGGTGAGTATAGTCTTCTATTGAACTAAGACCTTTTTGAGTATGTTTTCTTCCTTTTGGAATAATTTCTTCTCCTAAGTCATTATAAACTCCTTGTGAAGTTTTTCCATTAACTAATGAGAATAATTTTTCTAACAATCTATCTTTTAAAGACTCAGCTTTAGCATTGAATGCAGACTCTAAAGTTGCTAATTCATCTTTTTCTTTGCTACGTTTTTGTTTTGTTTTCACTGCACGAGCAAAAAGTTTTTTACCAATAACAACTCCTTCCAAAGATGGAGAAGCCTTCAATGAAGCGTCTTTTACATCTCCTGCTTTATCCCCAAAGATAGCACGAAGAAGTTTTTCTTCTGGGGTAGGGTCAGACTCTCCTTTTGGAGTTACTTTACCAATAAGAATATCTCCTGGTTTTACGTTTGCTCCGATACGAATAATACCATTTTCATCTAAGTCTTTTGTCGCATCTTCAGATACGTTAGGGATATCATTAGTAAGCTCTTCTACTCCCAATTTTGTATCACGTACATCAAGGGTATATTCATCAATATGAATAGAAGTAAAAATATCTTCACGGATAACACGTTCAGAAATTACAATCGCATCCTCAAAGTTATACCCTTTCCAAGGCATAAATGCTACTTTCATATTACGTCCAAGAGCTAATTCTCCATTTTCAGTAGCATATCCTTCACAAAGTACTTGTCCTTTTTTCACTCTATCTCCTTTACGAACAATAGGTTTCAGGTTAATACAAGTACCTTGGTTTGTACGACGGAATTTTATCAAATCATATGTAGTAAGTTCTTCATCAAAAGAAACTAATATTTCATCTTCTGTTCTATCGTATTTAATAATAATTTTATCTGCATCTACATATTCTACAGTACCTTCTCTTTCTGCATTCATAAGAACACGAGAGTCAGTAGCAACACGTTGTTCCAGTCCTGTACCTACAATAGGAGCTTCTGGACGAAGCAAAGGTACTGCTTGGCGCATCATATTCGAACCCATCAAAGCACGGTTCGCGTCATCGTGTTCTAGGAAAGGAATCAATGAAGCAGAAATAGAAGCAATTTGGTTTGGAGCAACATCAATGTAATCAACCTCTTCACGAGTAATTACAGGAAAGTCTCCATCTTCTTTAACAACCAAACGTTCTTCTAATATATTACCACTTTCATCAACTTCAATATTTGCTTGTGGAATTTTTAGACCTTCCTCTTCCTCAGCACTCATATAAATGAGTTTATCAAGCTGAACTTTACCATTTTCAACTTTTCGGTAAGGTGTTTCTATGAAGCCCATTGAATTTACCTTAGCATATACTGCTAATGAAGAGATAAGACCGATATTCGGACCTTCTGGGGTTTCAATAGGGCAAAGACGACCATAATGTGTATAGTGAACGTCTCGCACCTCAAACCCTGCACGCTCACGAGAAAGACCTCCAGGTCCCAAAGCTGATAAACGACGCTTGTGGGTAATCTCTGCTAATGGATTGGTTTGATCCATAAATTGAGAAAGCTGGCTTGTTCCAAAGAATGAATTGATAACTGAAGAAAGAGTCTTCGCATTAATCAAGTCAATAGGAGTAAACACCTCATTATCACGTACATTCATACGCTCACGAATAGTACGAGCCATACGAGAAAGCCCTACTCCAAACTGTGCAGATAGTTGCTCTCCAACTGTACGAACACGACGGTTAGAAAGGTGGTCAATATCATCTACCTCTGCCTTAGAGTTGATAAGTTCTATTAAATATTTTACGATAGTAATAATATCTTCTTTAGTCAAGACTTGTTTTTCCATAGGAATATCAAGACCTAACTTTTTATTCATTCTATATCGCCCTACATCTCCTAAATTATAACGTTGGTCAGAGAAGAATAACTTATCTATAATATCACGTGCTGTTTCTTCATCTGGTGGTTCAGCATTACGTAATTGTCTATAAATATGTTCTACTGCTTCTTTCTCTGAGTTAGTAGGGTCTTTTTGTAATGTATTATGAATAATATTGTAGTCTATTGCGCGTTCATCTTCTTTATGTAAAAGAATTGTTTTTACATTAGCTTCTACAATTTCGTCGATATGTTCTTTTTCTAAAACAGTATCACGATCTAGGATAATTTCATTTCTTTCAATAGAAACAACCTCTCCTGTATCTTCATCAACGAAATCTTCATGCCAAGTATTAAGTACACGTGCAGCTAAACGACGTCCTAAATATTTTTTAAGCCCTGTTTTAGATACTTTTACTTCTTCAGCAAGGTCGAATATTTCTAAGATATCTTTATCTCGTTCAAAGCCAATTGCACGGAAAAGCGTAGTAACAGGTAATTTCTTTTTTCTATCAATGTAAGCATACATTACATTGTTTATATCGGTAGTAAATTCAATCCACGAACCTTTAAAAGGAATAATACGTGCTGAATATAGTTTTGTTCCGTTAGCGTGATATGATTGCCCAAAGAAAACCCCAGGAGAGCGGTGCAACTGAGATACTATAACACGTTCAGCCCCATTGATAACAAAAGTACCACTAGAAGTCATATAAGGAATTGTTCCCAAATAAACATCTTGCACAATAGTTTCAAAATCTTCGTGCTCTGGGTCAGTACAATATAACTTCAATCGAGCTTTGAGAGGTACGCTATACGTAAGCCCTCTCTCAATACATTCTTCCACAGAATAACGTGGCGGATCTATGAAATAATCAAGAAATTCAAGAATGAACTGGTTTCGAGTGTCAGTAATAGGAAAATTTTCCTTGAAGGTGCTATAAAGCCCCTCATTGCTTCTCGCATCTGATTTGGTTTCCAATTGGAAAAAATCTTGAAACGATTTTACTTGAATATCCAAAAAGTCTGGATAATCAGGTACGTGCTTTGTTGAAGCAAAATTGATTCTGGCAGTTTGGTTCGTAAGCATCTATTTACTTTTATTTAATTTATTACCATTCTCCTTACAAGAATGATCATTTTTCGTATGTATTTCTTCGGCTAATTTAATTCGCTTTGGATTGATTTTTAAAACATATTGAAAATACTTTTCTCACTTCTCTTAAAAATCAAATTTATCTACATTAATTTTAAGTTCTTCAAGTAAAAATCTCTATTTTTCAATAAACTAATCCCAATATTGAATAACTTTGATTTTGCTACTTGTACAAACAATTAATTTATTACTTAATTTTTGACTATTTTTACATAAAAGTTAAAGTTAAAAACTAAATAATATATTTCTTAATAATGTGTTATTTGTAAAATTTGTTTTACAACAATAATTCAGATAAATAAAAAGATTTCAGGGATATACAAAAAGAAATATATTATATCTATCTGAAAATAAAACAGTTATATAGTTTTTATACTTTCTCTTTATTAAGATACTAATATAATGCACAAAATGGTATAGGTCTATTCCTACAAGAAAAGACCTATACCGTATATGTTAATCTTAACAGAATTACTTAAGTTCAACTTCTGCTCCTGCTTCTTCTAATGATTTTTTAAGGCTTTCTGCTTCTTCTTTAGAAACACCTTCTTTCAATTTTGAAGGAGCACCATCTACTAATTCTTTAGCTTCTTTAAGACCTTGTCCTGTTAAATCTTTAACTAATTTAACAACAGCTAATTTGTTAGCTCCTGCATTTTTAAGGATTACATCAAATTCTGTTTTTTCTGCTGCTGCTTCTCCTGCTGCTGCTGGACCTGCTGCTACTGCTACTGCTGCTGCTGCTGGTTCAATTCCATATTCTTCTTTAAGAATTTGAGCTAACTCATTTACTTCTTTAACTGTTAAGTTTACTAATTGTTCTGCGAAATTTTTTAAATCTGCCATTTCTATCGTTTTTAATTGTTTATAAAATAATTAATGTGCGTTCGTTTTTATTTTTCAGAAAGAGTTTTGATAATTCCTGCCAATTTTCCACCACCTGATTTAAGTGCAGAAATAACATTTTTAGCAGGAGACTGTAACAATCCAATAATATCTCCAATAACCTCTTCTTTTGATTTGATTGCTGAAAGAGTTTCTAGTTGATTATCTCCTATAAATACTGCTTCTTCTATATAAGCTCCTTTAAGAATAGGTTTATCTGATTTTTTTCTGAAATTTTGTATTATTTTTGCAGGTGCATTTCCTACTTCTGAATACATTAATGATGTATTACCTTTTAAAACACTTGGAAGATCTCCAAAATTTTTATCAGAAGCCTCCATTGCCTTTGCAAGAAGAGTGTTTTTTACAACTGCCAACTTAATATTAGCTTTGAAACAAGCACGACGCAACTCAGAAGTTGCTGTTGCATTTAATCCTGTGAGGTCTGCAATATAGATAACATTATTTTCAGCTAACTGTGCAGTTAAATCCTCTATTATCAATGATTTTTCTTCTCTTGTCATAATTTCTTTCTTTAACTACTAAATTAAACTGCTTTTGTATCTACTGCCACACTTGGGCTCATTGTACTTGATAAGTAAATTGATTTAATATAAGTCCCTTTTGCTGCTGTTGGTTTTAATTTAATTAAAGTTTGAAGTAACTCATTAATATTATCTACCAACTTATCAGAAGAGAAAGATACTTTTCCTACTGAAGTATGAACAATACCTGTTTTATCTACACGAAAATCTATTTTACCTGCTTTTACTTCTTGAACAGCTTTGCCTATTTCCATTGTAACAGTTCCTGTTTTAGGGTTTGGCATAAGACCACGAGGTCCTAAAATACGTCCAAGAGGTCCAAGTTTCCCCATAACAGCTGGCATTGTAACTATTACGTCTACATCTGTCCAACCATCTTTAATTTTCTGTAAATACTCATCTAATCCTACATAATCAGCGCCTGCTGCTTTAGCTTCTGCTTCTTTATCAGGAGTAACAAGAGCAAGTACTCGAACATCCTTACCTGTTCCATGAGGAAGTGTAACTACCCCTCTTACCATTTGATTTGCCTTACGAGGATCCACTCCTAAGCGCACAGCAATATCCACAGAAGCATCAAACTTTGTGAAAGTAATTTCTTTTACTTTATTAGCAGCATCTACTAAATTATACAATTTGTTTGCCTCAATTTTAGATAAAGCCTCTTTATATTTTTTTGTCAATTTTGTCATTTCAATCGATTAAAAAGGTTTTTCTCCACTCACTGTTATACCCATAGAACGTGCTGTACCTGCTACCATACTCATTGCAGATTCGATTGTAAACGCACTTAAATCTTGCATTTTATCTTCTGCAATAGCTCTAACTTGATCCCAAGTAATGTTTCCTACTTTCTTACGGTTTGGTTGTCCTGAACCACCTTTAATCTTTGCTGCTTCCAATAGTTGAACTGCCGCAGGAGGGGTTTTTACAACAAAATCAAATGATTTGTCTTTATAAACTGAGATAACAACTGGTAATATTTTACCTGGTTTATCCTGTGTACGTGCATTGAATTGCTTACAGAATTCCATAATGTTAACCCCAGCAGCCCCCAAGGCAGGTCCAACCGGTGGCGAAGGATTCGCAGCACCTCCCTTAACTTGTAGTTTAACTACTTTGTGTAATTCTTTTGCCATTGTTCGACTATTATTTAATTTATTTTTATAAAAATATAATTCTTATACTAATTTCTCTACTTGTGTGTAACTAAGCTCTAAAGGAGTTTTTCTTCCAAAAATCTTAACTATAACTATAAGTTTTCTTTTCTCTTCATTAACGTCTTCAATAAGACCCGTAAATCCATTAAAAGCTCCTTCTGTAACTCTAACGCTTTCCCCTACTTCATAAGGAATCGATATTACCTCTACTTTTTCCTGTAATTCATCTACAAGCCCAAACATTCTATTAATTTCTGACTTTCTAACAGGTGTAGGTGTACCTCCTTTTGTTTCACCTAAAAAACCTATTACCCCAGATATTCCTTTAATAATATGTAGAACTTCTCCTCCTAAATCTGCTTTTATCATTACATAGCCCGGAAAAAACACTCTTTCTACATTGATCTTCTTTCCATTACGCATCTGAGGAACCTTCTCAGTTGGAACCAATACCTGCTCTACATAATCACTATATCCTAACCGACTTATTTCAGATTCTATATAATTTTTAACCTTATTTTCTTGCCCACTTACAGCACGTATTACATACCAGTTTTTTTCAAGTACTGCCATTTAGAAAGTTTTAAATATAAAAGCGATTACATATTCAAAAACATAATCAACTGCTGCGATAAACAGTGAGAATATTATAGAAAAAACAGCTACAATTAACAAGAGACGTTGAGCTTCAGAAAAAGAAGTCCAAGTAACATTTTGAGTTATTTCTGCGTAAGATTCTTTTATATAGTTTATCATTATCCTTTATTTATTAAAAGATTTTTTATCAAACTATAAGAATATAGCTTGATAAAAAATTTAATTAGCACGGGTGGAGGGATTCGAACCCCCATCAACGGTTTTGGAGACCGCTATTCTACCCTTGAACTACACCCGTATAAAAGAGCTTTGATTTCTCAAAACTCTTTATTTTATATTTGACATCAAATTAGTCAATAATTTCTGTTACCTGACCAGCTCCTACTGTTCTACCTCCTTCACGGATAGCAAAACGAAGACCTACATTAAGAGCGATTGGCTGAAGCAACTCAACAGTAATAGTTAAGTTATCTCCTGGCATAACCATATCTACCCCTTCTGGTAAGTTGATAGTTCCTGTTACGTCTGTAGTACGCACATAGAACTGAGGACGATAGTTGTTATGGAATGGAGTATGACGTCCACCTTCTTCTTTTTTCAAGATATAAACTTCAGCTTTAAATTTAGCATGAGGTTTAACTGAACCTGGTTTACAAATAACCATACCACGACGAATATCTTTTTTATCTATACCACGAAGTAATAGACCAACGTTATCACCTGCTTCACCACGATCAAGGATTTTCTTAAACATCTCAACCCCTGTAATAGTAGAAGTCAATTTATCAGCACCCATACCTATGATTTCTACGGCATCACCTGTATTAGCTACACCTGTCTCAATACGTCCTGTTGCAACTGTACCACGACCTGTAATAGTAAATACATCTTCTATAGGCATCAAGAATGGTTTATCAATATCACGTGGTGGAAGTTCGATCCAGTTGTCAACAGCGTCCATAAGCTGCATTACAGTATCTACCCATTTTGGCTCACCGTTAAGGGCACCAAGAGCAGAACCTTGGATTACAGGACCATTGTCACCATCGTACTCATAGAAAGAAAGAAGATCACGAACTTCCATTTCAACAAGCTCTAATAATTCAGGATCATCCACCATATCCACTTTATTCAAGAATACAACGATACGAGGAATACCTACTTGACGACCTAAAAGGATATGCTCACGTGTTTGAGGCATAGGACCATCAGTTGCAGCTACCACAAGGATAGCTCCATCCATTTGAGCAGCACCAGTAACCATGTTTTTTACGTAATCCGCGTGACCAGGACAGTCAACGTGCGCATAGTGACGATTAGCTGTTTGATATTCAACGTGTGAAGTATTGATAGTGATACCACGCTCTTTTTCTTCTGGTGCGTTATCAATTGAATCAAAACTTCTTGCTTCAGAAAGACCTGCATCTGCTAATACTTTTGTAATAGCTGCAGTTAAAGTTGTTTTACCGTGGTCAACGTGTCCAATAGTACCAATATTAAGGTGAGGTTTGGAACGGTCAAAATTCTCTTTTGCCATGTTTAATAATTTTAAATCTTAGTTATATATTAGTGTTCAATGTATATTTGAAATGAGCCAATGACGAGATTTGAACTCGTGACCTCTTCCTTACCAAGGAAGCGCTCTA
>CALFOY010000299.1 GCA_937919265.1 uncultured Capnocytophaga sp.
AGCGTCAGATGTGTATAAGAGACAGCTGTATTTTTTAACTAAAATAATATTTTTTTTGTAATTTTGTAAAATGAATTTTTATTTAAGTTTTAAAAATGAAACAGCTTTGGTTAATTATTAAAAGAGAATATATAACAAAAATTCGTAATAAGTCATTCATCATAATGACTTTTATTAGCCCTTTGATAATTTTAATTTTAGGAATATTAATAGGTTATTTAACAGATATTAACAATAATTCCCAGAAAAATATAATTGTTTTTGATGAGAGTTTTGTGTTTTTTAAAACATTTAAAAATACAAAAAATATTAATTATCAATATACGAATCAAGGAAATATAGAAGATATAAAAGCCCAAGCGTTTCAAAAACATATTTATGGAGTTTTATATATTCCTAAAAATATTCAAGAAATACAGTTTTTTTCTGATGAGACTCCTAGTATAAATTTTGTAGAAAATTTAACAAATCAATTAGAAAATGCTATTTTTTATCAAAATTTACAAAATCAAAATATAAGTTTAGAAAGTATTACATCGGCAAAAGAGAAAATTAATATTGATTTACAAAATTTTTCAGGAGAAAAGAGTTCAAAATTAGCAAATTGGCTTAAATTAATTTTTGGAGGAGTTTCGGGGTACTTGCTAATGATGTTCATTGTTGTCTATGGAAATATGATAATGCGTAGTGTAATTGAGGAAAAAACGTCCAGAATTATTGAAATTATAGTTTCTTCTGTAAAACCAATACAACTTATGTTGGGAAAAATTATAGGGACTTCCTTAGTAGGCATTACACAATTTATTCTATGGTTGGTTATAGGAGGATGTCTTATGGTTTTCTTAACAAATGTTTTTGGAGTAACTCCTTCAAATACCATATCTCCTGCTGAAATTCAGCAAAATGGACAAATAATACAAGAAATTTTATTGGAATTTTTCAAATTTCCAATAATGAAATTGGTAGGTTGTTTTTTTATTTATTTTATTGGAGGATACTTGCTGTATAGTTCTATGTACGCAACTATAGGTTCTGCTGTTGATAACGAAACTGATACTCAACAATTTATTTTCCCTGTATTAATGCCCTTGATGTTAGCTATTTATGTAGGATTTTTTACAGTGATAGAAGACCCACACGGAAGTATTTCAGTGCTTTTTTCATACATTCCTCTTACTTCGCCTGTTGTTATGCTGATGCGTATTCCTTTTGGTGTTTCTTGGTGGGAAATTTTGATTTCTGTAACTCTCTTATATTTAACATTTTTTATAATATTATGGTTTGCAGCTAAAATATATCGAGTAGGAATACTTATGTATGGCAAAAAAGCAAGTTATAAAGAACTTATTAAATGGTTGAAAATGAAATAGAAAATGATTTTTTAAGCAGTTAAAAAAAATAAATTATATACGAATATTGTTGTAAATAAAAAATTATTTTGTTTTTAGTAGAGAAAATAACTTTTATTTAAACCTAAATAAATTTAATATTTCATTAAAAAAAATATGATTCTTCTATTTTTTCTCTTAAAAAAATCTTCATTGTGTTATATTTTTGATAATTCACATTAAAGTATGGTATTATTTTTGTAAATTTGCCTCTTAAATTTATTTTGATAAGTTATTTAAAGAACGATTTAAAAAAACAAAATCGTGGATACAAAAGAAATACTAAAAAAAGTCCGAAAAATAGAAATAAAAACTCGAAAACTGAGTGATAATATTTTTGGAGGAGAGTATCATTCTGCTTTCAAAGGTAAGGGTATGACTTTTAGTGAAGTAAGGCCTTACCAGTATGGAGACGATATCCGAAATATTGATTGGAACGTAACGGCTCGATATAATGAAACTTTTGTAAAAGTATTCGAGGAAGAAAGAGAATTGACTCTAATGCTAATGGTAGATATTAGTGGAAGTGAATTTTTTGGTTCTATTGAGCAATTTAAGAATGAAATTCTAATAGAGTTAGCGGCTACTTTGGCTTTTTCTGCTTTACAAAATAATGATAAAACAGGGCTTATTCTTTTTTCAGACCAAATAGAATTATACATTCCTCCTAAAAAAGGAAAATCTCATATTCTTAGGATAATAAGAGAACTTATTGAATTTCAGCCTATAAGTAAAAAAACAAACATAGCTAATGCTTTTGAGTTTCTCAATAAAGTAGTAAAGAAAAAAGCTATTGTTTTTATGCTTTCTGATTTTATTGGAAAACCTTATCAAAAATCTTTACAAATAACGGCTAAAAAACACGATTTAACAGGAATAAGGGTGTATGACGAACGAGAAGCATCTCTACCTAATATAGGAATAGTGCTTAGTAAAGATGCAGAAACGGGTAAAATTCAATATATTGATACAACCTCTAGGTCTATTCGTAAAGATTATGAAAATTATTATAAAGAAAAAGTAGCTTATTTTGAGTCAAATTTCCGGAAAAGTGGAGCTGGCGTACTTAGCTGTCGCTTAGATGAAAGTTATATTAAAAAATTATTAGGATATTTTAAACACAGAACTTAAAATATTAAGGTATGAGCAAGAGTATATTTTTATTATTATTTTTTGCTATAACATTGAATATCAATGCTCAGCAACCAAAAGTGCAATCTAAAATTGATAGAAAAGAAATAAAGATTGGACAACAGGTAAAATATGAAATATCCGTGGAAACAGATTCTACTCTTGTAGTTTCTTTTCCTAAAGGAGAGAATTTTGCTCCTTTGGAAATGGTAAGTTCTGAGCCTATTGATACATTTCGCCAACAAGAAAAATTCCGATTAGTAAAGAATTATTATCTTACTCAATTTGATTCTGGCTATTATGCCATTCCTAAACAAATAATTCATATAGGAAAAACAAATTTTTTTACAGATTCTTTACAAGTTAAAGTATTTGATGTGGCTGTCGATACTCTAAAACAGCCTGTTTTCCCGATAAAACCAGCTATAAATATTGATAAGCCAGAAAAATCTTACTTCACTTTAATAATTTTACTATTATTGGGAGTATTATTTTTAATAATTCTAGCTATTTTACTTTATTTTTTTGTATTTAAGAAGAAGAAATTATCGGAACAGGAGAAAATAGCCTTACTTCCTCCTTTTGATAGAGCTATTTTAGGTTTACGAAAGTTACAAAATTCAAAGTATTTATTAGAATCTAAACAAAAAGAATATTATTCTGAACTTACAGATATTATTAGAAGATATTTAGAGGAAGAAGTGCATATTTCTGCGACAGAAAGCACTACTGATGAGCTTTTACAGAAAATACAAACATTTCTTGATGCTGGTAGGTTACATCTTTCTCCTGAAACACTTAGAGATTTAAAAAATGTGCTTCAAAAGGCTGATTTAGTGAAGTTTGCAAAATCTCAACCTCAAGATTTTGAAGCTGAAAATGATAGGGTAACTATTGAAAATATTGTAATTAAAACTAAAGAAGCCCTCCCAGAGCCTTCTGAAGAGGATAAAATGAAAAATGAATATTATAGGCAAATACTTGAAAAACAACGTAAAAAACGAAAAAGGAATAACTTTATTATCATAGGGGCTATTCTTGTTATTTTCTTTGCAATGTTGGGTAGTGGTTGGTATTGGTTCCAAAGTACAAAAAAGAAAATTGTAATCAATACAGATTCTTGGATAACAAGTACTTATGGCTTTCCACCTGTAACAATAACTACTCCTGAGGTTTTGAAAAGAGAAAAATCTAAAAACCTTATTTCTAATGAAAGTTTTATTTTTGAAGATAAAGAAAAATATTTATTTACATTGCTTACTACTGGGCAAATAAATTTACCACAAGAGGAGAGTGATCAACAAATTAATATGGAAGAATTTGTATTGAATTTACTTGAAATTGAACTAAAAACTAGATTCAAAGCAGAGAATATTTTAACAAAATATGATTCCTACCAAACACCTCAGGCTATAGTAGGACATAAAGTATTTGGAGGTTTTTCTGCTAATAATGAAAATCAAATTAAAAAAATAGGCTATCAATATTATTTCTTTATGAATAATAATAGATTAACAGCATTGTTTTTCTGTTATCCTCAAGAGGATACTGTTTATCAAAATGTATTGATAGAGAAAATAATGTCTTCTCTGAATATCAAATAATTATATTCGGAAGATTATATTTTTTAATTTATAAAAAAATGAAATCACTACTATTATTTTGTTTTTTATCATTCGCTATATTCAATATTTCTGCTCAAGAAACTACTTTCAAAGCCGAAGTTAGTAGAAAGTCTTTAGGTGAAAATGAACGTCTAAGGATTGATTTTTCTATGAATAAAGAAGGGGATAATTTTACTCCTCCCAATTTTGACGGGTTTGATGTTTCAGGACCTACTCAGTCTATTTCAAACTCTTGGGTAAATGGTGTTCGAAGTTTCTCAAAAACATATACATATATTCTTTCTCCTAAACGAAAAGGAAAAATTAATATAGGTATTGCAACTATTGAGATAGAAGGCAAAGAATATAAAACAAAACCTTTGAGTGTGGAAGTTACAGATGCTGTTGCCAATCCTAAAAATAATATATCTTCAACTCCACGTGCACAAGGATTTGGAGGCTTTCCTTTTAATTTTGATCCTTTTGATTATGGAGATGAACATAATATTGAGGTAATTGAACCGCAAGCCAATCAATTATTCCTTACTGCAGAACTTTCAAAAACAAATGTATATCTAAATGAGCCTATTGCTATTACTTATAAAATATATTTGGCTCAAAATTATGGTATAGCAGGGTTTCAAGATATTAATATTCCTAAATATACAAATTTTTGGAATCATCTACTATCAGATAAATTTGTTGTTAATGAATGTACTTACCAAGGCAAAGTATATCGATGTATTACTGTAAGACAAGTTCTTGTTTTCCCTCAACAAGTAGGAGAACAAGTTCTTGATCCTCTTTCTATTACGCTTGATTTGCAAATGCCTACTAATAAAGTAGATTTTTTTGGAGAACGTTCTTATGTAACTCGTGCAAAAACTCTTCGTAGTCCTTCTTTGAAGATAAAAGTAAAACCTTTGCCAGAAGAAGGAAAACCAGATGATTTTTCTGGTGCAGTAGGACATTTTTCTATGGAAGTTCAGCTCTCTAAAAAAGAAGTAGAAGCAAATGAAACATTAAAAGCTGAAGTTTCTATATTGGGTGATGGTAATTTCAATTTATTTGACTTTCCTAAATTACAATTCCCACCAACTTTGGAAGTATATGACCCCGAAAAGAAAGAACAAATAACAACTTCTACATCAGGGATAAAGGGAGATATTACTCATACATATACTATCGTACCTCAATACAAAGGAAAATTTCCGATACAATCTATAAATTTTTCTTATTTTAATCCTGATACAGAAAAATATGTTACTTTAACATCTGAAAGTCATACTATTGAGGTAATTAAAGGCAATGAATACAAAGCTCCTTCACAAGAAGAAGAGGTTTTGGTACAAAATGATTTTTATCCGCTTAAAAAAACAGCAGAATTACAACATATTACTAAAAATATATTCTTTGGCTCACTTAGTTTTTATCTTTTATGGTTACTTCCTTTACTGATAATTCCTTTTTCTATCATTATTTGGAATGTTTATTACAAATATAGTAGTGATACACAAGAAAATAGACTAAGAAGAACTAATAAATTAGCTAAAAAATATCTTTCTAAAGCAAAAAGAAACTTAAATGATAAAGATTCTTTCTATGAAGCGTTAGAAAGAGGGCTTCATACATATCTTAAAGCTAAGTTACGTATAGAAACTACTGAATTAAGCAAAGAACGTATACAAGAATTACTTATTAATCGTAAGGTTGAACAACAAAATATTGTAAATTTCTTACAATTGCTCTCAAATTGTGAAATGGCTCGCTATTCTCCATATACTCAAACTGATATGGAAAATGATTACTCTAAAGCGGTTGAAGTTATTGCTATTTTTGACAAACAAATACGATAAAATATAATGAAAAATATTATAATTACAGGAACAAGTAGAGGAATTGGTTTCGAATTAGTTAAAAATATAGCTGAGCAAGGGCATAATGTCCTAGCTCTTTCTAGAAATAATAAATCACTTTCGAGTTTATCTTATAAAAATCTGTCTTATTTTGATTTTGATATTACAGAAGAAAATGATTTTCATAAAATAATCCATTTTATAGAAGAAAAATGGCAAAAAAAAGTAGATATTTTAATAAATAATGCAGGTTTATTAATTAATAAACCTTTTGAGAAGCTATCTAAAAAGGATTTTCTCCAAGTATATGAGGTAAATGTATTCGGAGTAGTGAAAATGATTCAGGCTACGCTCCCTTTTTTATCAGATAAAGCTCATATTGTTAATATTAGTAGTATGGGAGGCGTACAAGGAAGCTTAAAATTTGAAGGTTTAGCCGCTTATTCCTCCTCTAAGGGCGCTTTAATAACACTTACAGAGCTTTTAGCAGAAGAATATAAGGAGAAAAATTGGGCTTTTAATGTTTTAGCATTAGGAGCTGTACAAACAGAGATGCTTCAAGAGGCTTTTCCAGAATATCAAGCTAATGTTACAGCAAAGCAAATGGCAAATTATATTGCTCATTTCGCTTTAACAGGAAATGAACTCTTTAATGGAAAACTTATTCAGGTAGCAAATACCACACCTTGATTTTATATCTAAAAATAAGATACAAATAAAGGATAAAAAGGTTTTTATAATAATAAATACATTAAAAAATAAAAGAAAATACTATAAAAAATCTGTATATCTATCAAAATATACAGATTTTTTTATTTTAAAACTCAAATATTTAATATAGAAAAATATTTTTCCTTAAAGAAAAGAATATTTGGTGAAAAATGTTTATCTTTGGCATTTAATAATTAATAATATGAACACAGAAATAAGTAAAAGATACGCTATGAGAGGGGTATCTGCGGCAAAGGAAGACGTACATAATGCTATCAAAAATGTAAATAAAGGTTTATATCCTAAGGCTTTTTGTAAAATAATTCCTGATTACCTTACTAACGACCCAGAATATTGTCTTGTAATGCACGCAGATGGGGCAGGTACTAAGTCTTCTTTAGCTTATGCCTACTGGAAAGAAACAAATGACCTTTCTGTTTGGAAAGGAATAGCACAAGATGCACTTATTATGAATATTGATGACCTTCTTTGCGTAGGGGCTACCGATAATATTCTACTTTCTTCTACCATTGGGCGAAATAAACGACTTATTCCTGCTGAAGTTATCTCTGCTATCATTAATGGTACTGAAGAATTAATAAATGAACTCAAAGAATATGGTGTTACTATACACTCTACAGGAGGGGAAACCGCTGATGTAGGAGATTTGGTGCGTACTATCATTGTTGATTCGACTGTTACTGCAAGAATTAAAAGAAATCAAGTAATTAATAACGAAAATATTAAAGCAGGAGATGTTATTGTAGGTTTAGCTTCTTTTGGGAAGGCTACTTATGAGAAAGAATATAATGGAGGTATGGGAAGTAATGGGCTTACTTCAGCAAGACACGATGTTTTTTCTAAAAATATAGCTAAAAAGTATCCAGAAACTTATGATAATCATCTACCAGAGGAAATTATTTATTCAGGAACAAAAAATCTTACTGATAATATAGAAAATTCTCCATTAAATGCAGGAAAACTGGTATTATCACCTACAAGAACCTACGCGCCAGTGATAAAGAAGATACTTTCAGAGTATTCTCCAAAGGAAATACACGGTATGGTGCATTGTAGTGGAGGTGCTCAGACAAAAATACTTCACTTTGTTGAAGATTTACATATTATTAAAGATAATATGTTTGAAATCCCTCCTCTTTTTAAGCTAATTCAGCAAGAATCGAAAACCGATTGGAAGGAAATGTATCAAGTATTCAATTGCGGACACAGAATGGAGATATATATTCCTGAGGATATTGCTCAAAATATTATTAATATCTCAAAATCATTTGGGATAGATGCAAAAATAATAGGTAGGGTAGAGGCTTCTGATAGAAAAAGGCTTACAATTAAGAGTGAATACGGTGTTTTTGAGTACTAAACTCATATAAAGTAATTTATACTCCAAATAAAATGATAAAAATAAGGAGTATAAATTCTGTCTCTTATACACATCTCCGAGCCCACGAGACCGTACTAGATCTC
>CALFOY010000300.1 GCA_937919265.1 uncultured Capnocytophaga sp.
ACATAGAGATTTCTGCCCCCGAAACAATAAGTATAAGGTGCAAAAACTTCGAGCTTAATGCTATGGAAGATGTCTCTATAACAGCAGACAATGATTATACTGAGACAATCAAAAATAGTAAAAAAATAGAGGTAACAAAAAACTTCGATATAAATGTCTTTGGAAAAATGGTAGAATATATAGAAGGCGACAAAAAAAGTGAAGTGGGAAGTGATTTGTTACAAGTAGCTAAAGACGATATAACTCTGCAAAGTGATGGTACTCAAGAACATCACGCTAAAAAGAAAATAAGTAGTAATAGTGGAGAACGCAACCAATTATTCTAACTATGGGAAAAACAACAATCATAGGCGGTAAATACATAGAAAATGTAAAAGGTGATAAGAAAATATATGCCGGAGGAAATATCTCTTTCGATTCGGGTAAAAAACTCGTGCAGCACGGTGAGGAAGAAGGAATAGTTTATGGAGAACCTAAAACACTTCACAAACACAATACCTCTAACCCTCAGCTTAAGGTAAAGCTAAATATATTCTTTGATGGTACCCTCAACAACAAGAATAACACTCAGGCTCGCTTGGATAACAACAACATTTTTAAAGAGAAAAGTAACAAAAAGGACGATAGCTATATGAATGATTTTTCTAATGTAGTCAGAGGCTATGATGCAATCAATCCTGATGCTGAACACCAACTAAAAGTATATATCGAGGGAATAGGAACAGAGAATAATGAAAAAGATGATAGTTTTGAAGGACCAGGCTTTGGAGTTGGAGATAGAGGAATTATGGCTAAGGTAACCAAAGGATGCCGGGAAGCAGCTAAAGTAGTAGCATCAAAATATGAAGACCAAAACATTGATATTTTAGAAGTAAATGTCTTTGGCTTTAGCCGAGGGGCGGCAGCTGCAAGACATTTTATAAATGTAGCTACAACTTCCATATATGAAGAAGGCCCAAGTTTAATTGATGGAAAAATAACAGTTCACTATGAACCTTATGATGAAGAGAGTAGTCTTTTTTTGATAAATAAAACTCCAGATAATATTTCTTTTATCAAGCAATATGGCTATTTTGGAGCTTGTTTGATAAAAGAAAATTTACAAATAAAAAAAATAAAGTTTAACTTTGCAGGCTTATACGATACAGTTGCTTCTTATGGGGTTAATCACAGAGGAAAAAATCTTATATATATAGATTCTGATGCAAAGCAACTCAATTTAGATGCTGTGAAAAAATGTAAATTCACACTACAGCTGGCTTCTCGCGACGAATATCGTGAAAATTTCTCTTTAACCAATATCAATAGTTGTGGACTTAATGGCTTGCAACTAACACTACCTGGAGTGCATTCTGATATAGGTGGTGGATATGTAGATGGCGCACAAGAAGAAGTATTCCTCTACAAAAAAAATTATTATGATACTGCTTATAGTCTTGAAAAAACTATTGTTAAAAATTTCCAACAAATCCTTATAGATGAGGGATGGTTTACTGCCAATGAATTGACTATAGTTAACGAAAAACCATTTAATTCTTATTATATTTCACCCGGAACTTTTTATTTAAAAGGTAAAAGAAAACTCTCCAATCAATACGCTAATATCCCTCTAAAAATAATGATTGATTTCTCTAAAGAAAGAGGAGTGGAATATAGTGAAAGAGCATTAAAAAAAATAGAAGAAATATTAGAAAATCAAGAAAAAATTAAAGAAGCCTATACTCAGCTTTTGAGCTATGTAGAGAGATGTAAAGAAATAAGGGTAGAATATATAAAAAGGTATAATCAAGGAAAGAGAGGTTTCTATAGTGAATATATAGACGAAATTGATAGTGTAAATTATATAGATTGTATAGATTATGAACTTCTTCGTACTCTTCGCGGCAAGCATTTCCATTGGTCAGTGGATGTTACAAGTATAGCAATGGTGCCTGAAGTAACTTCTGTTCAGCCTTATGATAATAGAAAACGCTACATAATAGATGGTTAATATGAAAAAAAAAATATCTTATATCATAATCCTTAGCTTAGGTTTACTACCTATAGCAAGTTGTTAAAAAAAAGAAGTTATGCCTGAATTTCACGTACAAATATCGCACCCTGATAATAAATATCAAGTAACTCCTGTAAAGGATTATATTTTAACCTTAGAGGGAACTCCCGCAGGTTTGCCCTATGGCTCCTCCTCAGGGCGCTGGGCAGATTCTGGTGCTAGGTGGACAGAACAACTGGGCACCCCTATAGGGGCAGATATAGTCTACTATTCTGATTATGAAGATGTTTTTTACCACTTAAAGGCAGACTTTCCCGTAGATTATATGAAGGAAATGACCCAGCGTGCTTATTTTATCTATGAGCCTAAAACTTTTCAGACTGAAATACCTGAATATATCAACCTCAAAGAAAAACGCAGTTATTTTTCTCAGGTTAATTTAACGGGAACAGTTTGTAATGAGTTTGATAACCTCATTTTTGGTTTTGCCCCTAAGGGGATGGTAGTAGTATGGTTGGGCTATGGACCTACCCGTATAGAACTGGCGAGATACCAAGCTGAACTTGTTAAAGATGAAAAACTCATCAAAGAGTATGAGGATAGATTGGTGGCGATGTCTTATCTTAGTAGGGCAAAGTTATATGAAATACAAAAAAAAATATATGGAGAGGAAACAGCAAAAGCAACTCCTGAGAGATGGGATAATTATCGTAAAAAGTACAAATTAAAGGTAGTAATTTCGTCCGAGAATAAAGGATTTAGGGTATTTCGTATCAGTACAGAATATTTCAATGGAGAAAAAAGAATCTCTTTATGCCCTTATATGACTTCTCCTAAGGCTGAGGAACAAGCTATTCCTGAAATGATGCGTTTTATATTTGAAACGGCTAAAGGTGCCTCCTATAATTGTAAAGTTTTTTTTGATTGGGACAAACTTCATACAATTTTAGAAAAAAATCCAACAGGCGAGCACACTTTGGAAGTCAAGCTAAATGCTACCTCCACCGATTTAGAAGTGTTTTTAGATGGAGAACCAATAAAAACAGAAGGACAATATATCAGGGAAAATGAAGGAAATTTCTATATTTTTAGAGATTCCTATAAATAGAAAAATATGAGCATACAAAAAATATCTTATATCATAATCCTTAGCTTAGGTTTACTACCTATAGCAAGTTGTTAAAAAAAAGAAGTTATGCCTGAATTTCACGTACAAATATCGCACCCTGATAATAAATATCGAATAACCCCTATAAAGGATTATATCTTAACCTTAGAAAGAACTCCCGCAGGTTTGCCCTATGGCTCCTCTTCGGGGCGTTGGGCAGATTCTGGTGCTAGGTGGACAGAACAACTGGGTACCCCTATAGGGGCAGATATAGTCTACTATTCTAATTATGAGAATGCTTTTCCGCACTCAGAGCAGCAACCAGCTATTGTAAAAGACAACAATGATCCTTTAGGAATGGGACGTGTACGCGTGCAATTCTTATGGCAGGCAAAACGCAATGAAATGACCCCTTGGATACGTGTAGTGCAACCTTATACAGGAGGTGGTAAAGGTTTTTATTTTGTCCCTGAAATAGGAGAAGAGGTATTAGTGGATTTTGAAGGAGACAATGCTGAGCGACCTTTTGTGCTTGGAGCACATTATAATGGTGAGGTAAAGAGTGGGTATCACAATGCTGATAACCGCGTAAAGGCAATTCATACTAAAAGCGGACATAAGCTTATCTTTACTGAAGATGAGAGCATCTTGCTTACTGATAAGAATGGCAATGTAATTAAGTTGGATACTCAAGGCAAAAACATTGAGATTTCTGCTCCTGAGACTATTAATATCACAGCTAAAAACATCAATTTAAAGGCAAGTGATAGTATTGATTTTGATGCTAATGTAAATATCACTGAAACAGCTGGAAAGGCTAAGAGAAGTGATATTGGTGGGGATATGTTTGTATATGTAAATGGTGCTTTAACTGAGGTAATTGAGGGAGATTTGCATAGTGAGACAAAGAATGCAAGAACAGAAAATAGCACAGGGGGTATGGTCGTAAATTCTGAAGGTGCTATAGAAAACCACTCACAGCAAAAAGTTCGTATAAATGGTGGTGAAAATACAAGAATGTCATAATTATGAGTAGAACAAGAATTGTAGGAGGAGTATACACTAAAATCACAGGAGGTGATTATAAGATGTATACAAAAGGTGATACTATCATCACAGCTGCTGGTAAAAATGATTTTGCCAATGCTGAAAATATCATTATTGGGACTAATCCTGAGAGGTGTGAATTCTCTTTTTTTCAAGTGAGTATATTCTTGAAGGATATTGGTCTTCTGATAAGGAAGGTAAAAACAAAATTACAAGAGCATCCTTAGGAGATATTGTTTATTTTTGCATAAAACTAAAAATATAGTAAATGAAGGTAAAGTTTCTTGTGAGATATGGAAAAAACGTCCTTTTTATAAATCAGATGAGAAAACTGAATTGTCAATAGGAGAAATATCTATTAACAATAATGAAGGGAATATAAAAATAATATTGGATAGCGACTTAATTCCTTTATTTATAGAGAATGGGGATTCAGAGAAAGAACTATTTGTGAAATGTAGGCATAAAAACGAAGAAACTTACTTAGTTAAGGATAAAGATTATTTAATCATTTCTCATAAGGATAAAAAAGGGGTAGCAATTTACATTTCAATACCTGAATATATGGCAGATCCAGAAATAGAAATACCTCTTGCAAATTATAAAATACCTAAAGTTAATACAGGACATGTAGGGATCTTACTAATTGATGAGAAAGGAAAAACTTATTATTATGAATTTGGAAGGTATACTCATAATTGGGATGAGACAAAAGGATATGTAAGAAGAATTTCAGTACCTGATATAGATTGGGATGGGAAATCTCTAATTAAAAAAGAAGAACTTAATAAAGTTCTTAAAAAAATCTCTAAAGAATCAGGACAAAATAAAAGTATTTTAGGTGCTTATGTAGAAACTTCATATGTAGATTATATGCTATATTATGCAAATAAAAAATACTTTGAAAGTGTACCTAAAGAAAAAGCAAAGTACAAGAAAGATATAAATGTAGAATATTCAAAAAATAGAGAAGAATATAGCTTTACATCAAATAATTGTGGTACTTTCGCATTAGATGTGATAAAGTGTGACAAAAATATCAAAGTCCCTTGGCTTGTCATAAAGACAAGCCCTAATAATATTGTTGATGAACTTCATGAAGAAGGGCATAAAAAGGTTATATTTGACTCAAAATCAAAAACAACTACTATAGATGAAGACTAAAAAGTATAAACTTGATTTATTTTTGTTTTTGTGCCTTATTATCTATCCTATTTTTATGATTTGGGCACTATATTCGCAATCTGAAATAATTTTTTTTATATTTGCATCTCTTTTCATAATAGCAAATATTATATATCCTCTATATTTTCTTTTTAGTATTTTAAAGAAGTCGGTAAACAAACTCTTATTAATTAGTTTAATATTATATTATATTTTTATTATTGGCTTATAGATAGAATCGAATACCATAAATATAATTAACTTGTTACTTCCCCCTCCCTCCCCACCAAATGCCTCAGCTCAGGGTCGTTGGCAATGCGTTCCTTTTCACGTTCAATGATTTCAATGACATCTAACTTTATCTGGCGGTAATTGGCTTCTACCTGTTCTTTGGTGGTGTCGTTGCCGTTAGCATCGCTAAAGGAGAGGACTTCAGGGATTTTCTGGTAGGCTTTGGTCTCAGCGGCTACTTTGTCGTTGTCTACAACTATCTGTGCGTGGAATATCTTCTGGTCAATGCGTTCATCAAAATTGTCAGAGACTGCCCCAACGAACATCCCTTGGGTGAGGTTGGCAATCTTGCTGGCAGGGATAAGACTATCCAACTGCGTAGATATAGAAGTAGAAGTATCATTGCGATTGATCGTGGTAGATTGCCTTTTCTGTAATACCTTTCCAAAACGTTCAGAAAGAGTTTTAGCAGTTTCCCCTACTACTTGTCCGCTAAAAATATTCCCCACTGTATTCTGTATTACCTTACTTTCCTTATCGCCATAATCACGAGTGAGCTGTGAGTAATCTTGAAAACCTAAACAAACAGCTACTTTATTACTTCGGGCTGTGGCTATAAGATTGTCCAAGCCTCTGAAATAAATGGTAGGCAACTCGTCAATAATCACAGAGGATTTGAGTTGTCCTTTCTTATTGATGAGCTTTACAATACGTGAATTGTACAAACCTAAGGCAGCTGAATAGATATTCTGCCTATCAGGATTGTTGCCTACACAAAGGATTTTAGGTTCTTTAGGATTATTGATATCCAATGAAAAATCATCTCCTGTCATTACCCAATAGAGTTGAGGCGAAATCATTCGGGAGAGTGGTATTTTAGCACTGGCTATCTGTCCTTGTAGCTGGTCTTGTGCACCTCCTTGCCAAGCATCCATAAAAGGCGATAGGTAATTCTCAAGTTCGGGATAGGAGGTGAGAATGGTAAAGACATCAGCATAAGGCTTGTTTAATAGCTCGATGGCGTGTGGAAAAGTACAGTACTTACCACCTTTGTAAATCTTCAAAAACCAAATAATAGCTGCCAATAGAATGATAGGCGACTCCACAAAGAAATCCCCTTGCTTTTGGATCCACGAGCGGTTGAGATTGAGCATAATGGTATAAGCAGATTCATAAGCATCGGAAATATCACTCATAAAGTTAGGGTTGATAGGATTGCAACGATGACTGCGGCGAGGATCATCAAAGTTTATCACATAGAACTTAGGCTTTACCTTGTATTTGTCTAAGTTTTTTAGTAGGTGATTATAGGCAATGGTAGAGAGATCATCAAACTTGAAGTCGTAGATGTACATTGCAAAACCCTTTTCAATCTGCTGTTTGATGTAGTTATTGACAATAGCATAAGACT
>CALFOY010000301.1 GCA_937919265.1 uncultured Capnocytophaga sp.
TATCCTCTTCGTCGGCAGCGTCAGATGTGTATAAGAGACAGATAAATACTAGATTTCACTACTTGAAATTCTTCTTTTCTCATATAGGCTTCTAATATCTTTATGAATTCTGAATCATAAAAATCTATTTCCATAATCTTTAATTATATTTTTTCCTTATTTTCCTTTACATCCCTTATATCGTTTTTGTAATTTTTCTACTGTTTCCTCACTTCCTTCAAAAAGAAAATGAGGACCCTTTTCTTTTCCCGCCCAAACATTTATGTGAGCTTTATTTTTATCATCATATTCAACTCTAAAGCCAATTTTTCCATCACTTGTTTGCATTCCAATAGGCTTATCCTTTATATTCTCAAATTTCCCTAAAGTTTGTTTTTCAGCTTTGAACCCTCTGTCTAAAAGCCATTTCAGTGCACCTTCTTGCTCTTTTCCCTCTCTATTTCCTTTCTTGCTTGTATTATTTTTACCAAACATCGCCTGATTAAAATCTTTAACCCTATCAGTTTCTTCTTCGTTCAACCCAAACACATCCACCCACCAGTTACTATCCTTTACATACCCATATAGTGTAGGATTCCCCCCTGCCAGTCCTATTGGGTCTTGACTTATATAAGCCCCTGTTTCAGGACTATAATACCTAAACCTATTATAGGCAAGTTTAGTTTCAAAGTCATAGTACTGACCTTGATAAAGGAATGGTATAAATGGGCGTATGTCATCTCCTAAGGAGGACGCTTTAATTTCTCTTTTTACCCGTCCATATATATCTAACTGTCGATTCCAAACCTCGTTACCCTCGCTGTCAATAGCAAGTATAGGAGTGCCTAAGTGGTCGCTTATAATAGAGTAGGCTTTACCGTTTACTAACTTCGCTGTAGGAACAAAACCTTCAAAGACCCAAGTAGTAAGCTCGGTGTTTTCGGAGTTGTCTTTTTTGAAAGTTTCGTGCAGGAGCACATTCCCGTCCCATACAAAACGGAACGTGGAAGCCATACGGCGTTTTTCTAAACGCCTACCGAAAGCATCGTATCTAAATCTATAGGTAACGCCTTTTAGGTCTGTAACAGAGCGGAGTGAGCCGTTAGCGTTCCAAGTATATAAAAAGCCTTTACCGGTGCTTTTGGGGTTTATGCCTAAGTCACGGAGTTCACTACCACTAAAGAAAGGACGGAAACCAACGTCTTTAATATGCTCTTTAAAGATAAGGTTACCTTCTACATCATAGTGGTAAAAATAGGTTTGGTCTTGTTGGAGTTGGCTGTTTTTATATTTGCGGTCTTTCTTGTCCTTTGTCTCGTATAAGTTACCGAGCTTGTCAGGAGTACGGAAATTTTAACAACACATCTGATACATTACCCATATTTGGAACATTACCTACATTACTCTACTTTTTAAGAGCTATAATATCACCAAAATATTGATATAACTTCCCTATTATAATATCTTCAGGTACTTTAAAAAAAAGTAGGTCATCTAAAGCATAGTACAGAATAGTTTCTTCTAATTCTACATGGTTAGAAAAAAAACATGATAATAAATTTTCCAAATGTAATCTCCTTATATTATCATCTATATAGTTCTTATACTTACTAAGATTTCCAAAAAAAAACTTTTTCAATTCCGTTGCCTTTATTTCAAATTCATTATATTCTAATTCGAGATTAGATAATTGTTTTTGAACACATTCAGCGATAGAAAAGGGTAGAACTCCCAAATCTATAAAAGGTAAAAAATCTGATATGAATAATATTTCTTTCTTTAAAAAAAGAAAATCCTCTGTAATATATTCATGGTAGTAGTCATTAATATATTCTACCAATTCGTTTACTACACTTAATTTATCTATTTCCACAACCTTTATTTTTATCTGTTATACCATAATATTCTAATACTAATCTACAATAATCACATAACAACACATTTGGAACATTACCCACATTACTCTTTTGTATAGAAAGACAATATATCACCATAATTATATATGTTACTTATGCGTTCTATAACTATATTTTTATTAGGAAATTTATATTTAAAATAAATATCCCAAGAAAATTGTATTAATTCACCTATATTTTTAAACAATTTATCATCAATAACATCAGTACAATGAGCAAATAAATCATATAAGTATATTTTATTTATCTCAGATTCTATTTCTCTACTATTGTTATATCTCTTCTTGAGACTCTCATAAAGAAAATAATTATAGTTTTCCTTTAGTAAAATAGAGTTCTCAATTTCTATAGTCTCTGGGAATAGTAATTTACCTATAATTAAAATATCATCAGGATGAATATTGAAGCTTATATATTGGTATAAGTCAATGTTATCTTTTTTAGACCATTTATTTTTCCATTCTATGTATTTACTTATTTCTTCTAAATTCATATGTTAAATATTTTAAGGAATTTCTTCTATTGTTACTGGTCATAACTAGTTATATTATTTTGGGTATCCGCTCTAAATAGTATTCCATTAGGAAGACCTTCTTCTAAAGAAAATCTTCCACTAACTTGTGTTGAATTTTCCAATTGGTAAAGAAAGAAGTTCCTCTCCTGTCCCCCAATTCAAAATTCTCTCCCCATCCTACTCGTCCCACTTGTCTCACCTGTCCCAGCCTTCTCATTCCTCTCACCAGTTTCACATCTTTGCCTGTGCTGCTTGCATTTGTGTTAATAGTTAGCATACTATATTTTTAACAACACATCTGATACACTACCCATTACCCCTACATTACCATATTTTAAAATCAGGGCGACAATAACCAATAATTAAATCCATTATTTCATATATAAAATCAGAAATATCCAGATTTTCGTTAGCTATGTTACAAAAAAATATATATATAGATTTTTTATCTTGACCATTCAATTTGTACGATAATAGAAGCGACCTATATTTCAAATAAAATTCAATGGGGAGGTTTTCAACATCTATATACTCCTCTTTCCATTTTCTTATGTCTAATAAAATATATTCTTTATCTAATGTAAACATTCTTTTTTCTTAAAACTTATCTCTTAAATTATTTAAAGCATTTTCATACTCAGCAAGAGACATTGCCCGCCGCTGTCGGAAGTCACATACTCGCTTCCAAGTATTCAGCGACTTTAGCTTGTGCCCAATTCAAA
>CALFOY010000302.1 GCA_937919265.1 uncultured Capnocytophaga sp.
TCTTTTATTTTTTTATAATAAAAAAATCGTAAAAGAAAATTCTCTTACGATTTTAAACAATGTTTAATTATATAAAATTAGAATTTGAGATTAGAATAGATTAATTTAATTTAAATGTCAAACCAACAAAGAATGTGCGAGGACGTTGAGGTCCATAAATATAATCTGCATCTCTATATTTTCCTTTATCAAAATCTTTTTGATAATCATTGAAAATATTTTGAACTCCTGTTGAAAGTTCTAATTTATAATCATTTTGAAGATTAAAAGTATAAGCTACTTTTATACTTTGGTCATAAAAAACAGGACTTCTTTTAATAGTTGGAGCAATAACTCTTGATTCCAAATGAGGAACATACATTTTCCCTGTAAAAATTCCTGTATAAGACAGTTTTAGTTGAGTCAATGGAGAATATGTAAAAGTTGTAAATCCGTAAATATCAGGAGTTCTCATTACATCTTTAGATTCCAAAACATTATTTGCATCATTCTGATCTGTCCAAATATTTTGATTTTCTGAATATTTTGATTTTTGTACAGTAAGCCCTGTTTGCCAAATAATATCAGATCCAAAAGCTAAATTTACTTCAGCATTAACTCCCATTACATCAAGATTATCAGTTGCATTTACTTTCTTTTTATAAGAAATTCCGCCTTGTTCTAAGCCCTCTTCATCACGAAGCGCATCTTTAATTCGAGTAAAGAATCCTTCTAAAATAATATTTGCTTGTGTATTACCTTCTTTTTTAGTAAAATTCAAAGAAGCTGTATAACTATTTGAACGTTCAGCTCTTAAGTCTTTACTTAGCTCTACATAAACAGGTTTTGCCTCAACTATGGAAGTATGTAAATCTTCATCAAAAGCTTGTGGAGCTCGATATCCTTGAGCGTAAGAAGCTCTGAATTTTAACTGTTCTGTTAAATCAATCATCGTAGTAAAACGAGGAACAAATTTTGATAAAGTTTTGTTAGAAGGCTCATATCTTCCTGAAAAAGTATAATTTCCTTTTATGTCAATAAAATCATAACGAGACCCCGCCAAGAAAGTTAATCTTTCAATAGGTTTCCATTCTAATTGAGCATAATTTCCATATGTTTTTACAACTTGTTCTATTTGTTGATTTTTTTGAATATATTTATCAGTTACTTTATCATATTTATACTCTGAACCTAAAGCTAAATTCCAATTGTCATTGATATTATAATTATATTGCACCCCTCCTATTCCAACAAGTCCGCTTGCGTTTCCGTAATAACTCAAAGCATTGAAATAATTTTCTTTATCTTCATCTGAGAGATTATTAAAATCATCTTGGTTAATAACTCTTCCCAATCCGCCTCCATAATAACTATTTCTGTCTGTATATTGAGAGGAAGCGTAAACAGAGAATTTATGTTTAAAATCTTCTGAAAAACGCTCAAAAGAAATATCTCCTCCAAAAATTTTATGTTCTAATTGTTCTGTAACATCTGCTTCGTGTGGAGTAAGGTCGAATTGGTTTCCTCCTCTACGAAACTCATTGATAGAACTTAAATTAAGTTTTAATTTACTTCTATCAGAAGTATTCCAAAACATATCCAAACCAAAAGTTGTGTTTTTCAATTTAGTAATTTCAGAAAAATCATCTCCATTAGCATCATAAGGTTTTCTATTTCGTTGATAAGCAAAAATAGTCATCCCTTTATCTAATTTTTCACTAACAACAGATCCATTGACAAATAAAGTGTTATCAGGTGTTTTTCCTTCATATAATGATAGATTATTTCCAAAAATAAAAGAATTATCAAGCGGATCTTTTGTTAAAACATTCACTGTCCCTCCTATGGCATTTCCACCATAAAGTGCAGAACCTCCACCTTTTACAACCTCAACTCTGTCAATCATATTTGCCGGAATCATCTCTAAACCATAAACTCCTGCCAATGAAGAAAATACAGCTCTACCATTAATAAGTATTTGAGAATAAGGACCTTGTAACCCATTGATTCTTAATTGATTGAAACCACAATTCTGACAATTCGTTTCCGTACGAAGACCAGGAGTAAAATTAAGACCTTCTGCAAGGCTTAGTGATTGTGTAGCCTCATATACTCGTGTTGAAATTTTATTAACCACTACAGGAGCATTAAATTGAGGAACAATATTTCTTGTCCCTGTAATAACCACTTGGTCTAACCCCAAAAGGTCTTCCTCCATTTGGAAATCTTTTGTTATTTTTTCAGCTTCTTTTAAAGAAATTTTTTCTTTTATTGTTTTCATTCCTAAAGAAGAGATACTTATAGTATATTCTCCTGCCGGAACTTCTACTTCATAACTCCCTGATTGTGACGAAACAGCCCCTGTTTTTTGTTTCCCACTTTGTAAAACAACATTTACATAAGGTAAAGATTTTCCTTCTGAGGTTATCTTACCTTTTATAACTGCCTTTTGAGCAAAAACACTACAAGATAAAAGTGTAAATAAACTAACAATAAATGTTTTCATTATAAAATTTAAATTTAGTTAAACTATGTTTTAATTTTTAGGCAAAGTTAAAAATTATTTTTCAATTAACATATAATAAAATTGAAATATTTTAAATTATTTTAAATATAGATTGATTATCAATTATTTAATTTACTATTTTTTAATATTTTTATATATTTTTCACTTTAAAAAAGCTAAATTTATCCTTTATTTATTTATTTTATCTAAAAAAAAGAATTTACAATCAAAAAAAATAAATTTTATTTCTGTATTAAAAAAATATTTCGTAACTTTGGCTTGTTGTTATACATACTCAGAAAATCTAAATATAATAAAAAAATATCATATGAAAGTAACAGTTGTAGGCGCAGGAGCAGTAGGCGCAAGTTGTGCGGAGTACATTGCTATTAAAGATTTCGCATCAGAAGTAGTTCTTTTAGACATTAAAGAAGGTTTTGCAGAAGGAAAAGCTATGGACTTAATGCAAACAGCTTCTTTGAATAGCTTTGATACTCAAATAGTTGGGGTAACTAATGACTATTCTAAAACAGCAGGTAGTGATGTAGCAGTAATTACTTCTGGTATTCCAAGAAAACCAGGAATGACTCGTGAAGAACTTATTGGTACTAATGCTAATATTGTAAAATCTGTTGTAGAACAATTAGTTAAGTATTCTCCTAATGTTATTGTAATTGTAGTTAGTAACCCTATGGATACAATGGCATATCTAGTACATAAAGCTACAAATTTACCTAAAAACAGAATTATTGGTATGGGTGGTGCTTTAGACTCTGCACGTTTCAAATATCGTTTAGCAGAAGCGCTTTCTTGCCCTATTTCTGATGTAGACGGAATGGTTATTGCCGCTCATAGTGATACTGGAATGTTACCTCTTACTCGTTTAGCTTCTCGTAATGGAGTACCTGTAACAGAATTTTTATCTCCTGAAAAACTAGAGAATGTAGCTCAAGAAACCAAAGTAGGTGGTGCTACACTTACTAAATTATTAGGAACATCTGCTTGGTATGCACCAGGAGCAGCTGTTTCTGCATTAGTACAAGCTATTGCTTGCGATCAGAAAAAATTATACCCTTGTTCTGCTTTACTTGAAGGAGAATATGGAGAAAAAGATATTTGCTTAGGTGTACCTTGTGTTATTGGCAAAAATGGTATCGAACAAATTTTAAATGTTGAGCTAAATAACGAAGAAAAAGCAAAATTTGCTGAAAGTGCAAAAGCTGTTAGAGAAATTAACAAAGCATTAGATAGTGTTTTAGGTTAATTTATTCCATAAATTTCTAAAAAATTAAAGTCTGTAATTTCAATATTTACAGACTTTTTTTATTTTTCTTAGTTCTTCTTTATTCAAAAAATAATAGTATCTTTGCCTTTATAAAATTACTTTTTATTTTTCAAAATAAATTTATTCCTATTACTTTATTGACAATATATTTTATTAAATAATACTACGAACTGAAAGGAGGGGGCATAATGCAAACGGCAGCAGTGCGCATGGAACAGGAAGACCTGCGTGAAGCGGGGGATTTGAACGAACTTGTGGCAAAGGGAAAAGCGAACGGCGGAACACTGACCTGTGGAGAACTCATCGATGCATTTGATGGGCGGATGATGACCCCCGACGCGATGGATGGCCTCTACCAGAGGCTCAATGAGGACAACATCGAGATTATTGATGATGCAGCGGTGGGAGAGGGCGCCGATGACGATGTGCTCGAACCCGTTGATGAATTGGATAAGGACGAGGCAGAGATCGAGATCGATCTCTCTGTTCCCGAGGGCGTTGCCCTCGATGACCCCGTACGCATGTATCTCAAGG
>CALFOY010000303.1 GCA_937919265.1 uncultured Capnocytophaga sp.
ATATATTTTTTTAAGAATACATAAACACAATCTATACATTTTTTATGAATAATTACATTAAAAAACGTAACTTTGCAAAATTAATTCTAACATCTATATATTAATTCAAATGATTTAATGTCTTAAAATATATTTTTTATATTACTGACATTAAATCATAGAATTAATTATTTCCTCCCTTACTATATTTATTTATTAAATAAAATTTATACTTTTGCATCCTTTTTTCAATTAAACACTAAAAATGAACTGGATATTACTGATTATAGCCGGCCTTTTTGAGGTAGCTTTTACATTTTGTTTAGGGAAAGCAAAAGAAACTGAAGGTACATATATGTATTTGTGGTATAGTGGCTTTATCCTTTGCACATTTATAAGTATGTTTCTCCTCACCAAAGCCTCACAAACACTTCCTTTAGGAACAGCTTATGCCATATGGACAGGCATTGGCGCTGTGGGTACTGCCATAATTGGATTCTTTATTTTTAAAGAACCTATGACTTTTTGGCGATTGTTTTTTATAACTACACTTATAGGTTCTGTTATTGGATTAAAATTTGTATCTAATTAACATTCAATTTTATTAATAAATAACATAACTAAACTTTTTCATTCCTTGAAAATTATATATTAAATAACTAAATTTCAAAAAATCAAGGAATAATTTCACTTTTATATCATTTATTTTAAATAAATTTTCTACTTTTGCAATAAATTTTCAAAAATGAAATCAAGAGATATTCGTATAAAGTTTTTAGAGTTTTTTGAATCAAAAAAACATCTTATCGTACCTTCTGCTCCAATGGTTATTAAGAATGACCCTACTCTGATGTTTACCAATGCAGGAATGAATCAATTCAAAGAATATTTTTTAGGCAATGGAAAGCCTAAAAATACTCGTATTGCAGACACACAAAAATGCCTTCGTGTATCAGGAAAACATAATGATTTAGAAGAAGTTGGGCACGATACTTATCACCACACAATGTTTGAAATGCTCGGAAACTGGTCTTTCGGAGATTATTTCAAAAAAGAAGCTATTGACTGGGCTTGGGAACTGCTTACTGAAGTATATGGAATATCAAAAGATATACTATATGTAACTGTTTTTGAAGGAGATACACACGAAAACTTGGAAAGAGATAATGAAGCTTTTGAATTTTGGAAAAAACATCTACCAGAAGAACGAATTCTTAACGGAAATAAAAAAGATAATTTCTGGGAAATGGGAGACCAAGGCCCTTGTGGTCCTTGTACTGAAATTCATGTTGATTTACGTTCCGAAGAGGAGAAAAAACTTATTCCAGGTCGTGATTTAGTAAATAATGACCATCCACAAGTTGTAGAAATATGGAACTTAGTTTTTATGCAATTCAATCGAAAAGCAGACGGAACTCTTGAAAAACTTACTGCTCATCACGTAGATACAGGTATGGGATTTGAGAGACTTTGTATGGTTCTACAAGGGAAAAAATCCAATTACGACACAGATGTTTTTACTCCTTTAATTACTCGTATTGAAGAAATTACAGGAAAAAAATATGGCGAAAATACAAAAGTTGATATCGCTTTCCGTGTAATTGCAGACCACATTAGAGCAGTTTCTTTTTCTATTGCAGATGGGCAACTCCCTAGTAATACTGAAGCAGGATATGTTATCCGACGTATTTTGCGCCGTGCTATCCGTTATGGTTATACATATTTAGATCAAAAAGAACCTTTTATTTACAAAATAGTAAGTACTTTGGCTGAACAAATGGGAGATTTCTTCCCTGAACTTCCAAGCCAATTATTAATTATCAAAAATGTAATTAAAGAAGAAGAAAATTCTTTCCTTCGTACCATTGGACAAGGACTTATTTTGCTTGATGCTATGATGCATAGTGCGAAAGAAAAGCACATTTCTGGAGCAAAAGCTTTCGAATTATATGACACTTATGGGTTCCCTATCGATTTAACATCTTTAATTCTCTCTGAAAACGGTTTTACTCTCGATAAAGAAGGGTTTGATATAGAATTACAAAAGCAAAAAGAACGTTCAAGAGCTGCTGCTCAAGTAAAAACTAATGATTGGGTTATACTAAAAGATGATGAAGAAGAGGAGTTTGTAGGTTATGATACCCTTGAAGCAATGGTTAAAATCACTCGTTATCGTAAAGTAGAAAGTAACAAAGATGGTGTTTTATACCAGTTAGTATTTAATATGACTCCTTTTTATGCCGAAGGAGGAGGACAAGTAGGCGATAGAGGTACATTAGAAGCACCCAACGGAGAAGTTACCTATATTATTGATACAAAAAGAGAAAATAACCTAATCATTCATATTTCTGAAACATTACCAGAAACACCAGATGCTCCATTTAAAGCTAAAGTTTCTAATATATGGAGAGATTCTATAAGTTCTCATCACTCAGCTACACACTTATTACACCAAGCTCTAAGAAATATTCTTGGCAAACATGTTGAACAAAAAGGCTCACGCGTAGACGCTTCTTCTCTTCGTTTTGATTTCTCTCATTTTGCTAAATTAACAGATAAAGAAATTGAAGAAGTAGAAATTTTTGTTAACAAAAAAATTAAAGAAAATATTGATTTACAAGAATATAGAAGCATTCCTATTCAAGAAGCTCGTGATGCAGGAGCAATGGCTCTATTTGGTGAAAAATACGGAGACAAAGTTCGTATGATTCAATTTGGAGATAGTAAAGAATTATGTGGAGGAACACACGTGAAAAACACAAAAGATATATGGTTTTTCAAAATTCTTTCAGAAGGAGCGGTAGCTGCTGGTATTCGCCGTATTGAAGCTATTACAAACTATAAAGTATTAGAATATTATAGAGAACAAGAAAAATTATTGCTAGATATCAAAAATTCTCTTAAAAACCCTAATAACCCTGTAAAATCAATTGTTAGCTTACAATTAGAAAATGCTCAGCTTATTAAAGAACTTGATGAGCTTAAAAAAGAACAAGCAAAACAAATTGCTACTGATTTGAAAACAAAAATGACTCTTCATAATGATATTCTTTTCTTAGCAGAAAAAACCTCATTAGATGTAGGAAGTATGAAAAACTTAGCTTTCGAATTAGGAGAAAAAGAACCTAATGCCTTCATTATTTTAGGTTCAGAAACAGATGGTAAAGCTATGTTGCTTTGTTATATATCAAAAGACTTAGTTACTAAAAAAGGATTAGATGCAGGAAAAATAGTACGAGAATTAGGTAAATATATAGAAGGTAGTGGTGGCGGACAGCCATTTTTCGCAACAGCTGGCGGAAAAAAAGTTGATGGAATAGAAAAAGCATTGAAAGAAGCTATACATTTCATCTAAAAAAGTAAATTATTTTTATATTTTGAACAAACATAAAAATATGATTTACAGCGTTTTATATTTTAAAGTAAAAAATATATAAAAATTTTTCAAGAAAATACTTGCAGAATAAAAAAAAAGTTGTAATTTTGCACCGCAATTCAGGAGATATAGTTTTTCTTTGAAAAGGCCCGTTCGTCTATCGGTTAGGACGCCAGGTTTTCATCCTGGTAAGAAGGGTTCGATTCCCTTACGGGCTACAATATTTTTTTCATTTGAAATATATTATATTTTAATTTGGTCCGTTCGTCTAGGGGTTAGGACGCCAGGTTTTCATCCTGGTAACAGGGGTTCGATTCCCCTACGGACTACAAAATTTAATAAATGACAGTGGCTATATGCCACATTTATAATTTAAAAAAGATAATAAAATGGCAAACCATAAGTCAGCATTAAAAAGAATTAGAAGAAATGAGGTAGCTCGTTTAAGAAATCGTTACCAACATAAAACAACTCGTAATGCTATTAAGCGTTTACGTAATACAGAAGATGTAGCTGTTGCAAAAGAACTTCTTCCTTCTGTTGTATCTATGATTGATAAATTAGCTAAGAAAAACATTATCCACAAAAATAAAGCAGGAAACTTAAAAAGTGGTTTAATGAAAAAAATTAATAGATTAGCAGCTTAAGCTAACAACACATTTTGTATTTTATATTAATTATTAATTAGTTATAAAAAAAAGATTATCCAAAAGATAATCTTTTTTTATTTTATAAAAATATTCTAATTACTTCTATTTCTTCCATTTTTATAGTTTTTATTATCTTTTAAAATATTATAC
>CALFOY010000304.1 GCA_937919265.1 uncultured Capnocytophaga sp.
GATAATATACTGTTTAAATAATTTAAGCCTATATAATTTCTATTTGGCAGGCTTTCATGGCGTCAAGGGCGGTATTATGTGATTTTTCGCTTACACCGGCACAGCATGATGAGTCTACTGTTATCTTTACTTCTGGTAAGAAGGTCTTGACCGTCATAGCATTGGATATTACACATATATCAGTGCAAAGCCCTACAAACACTATCTGCTCTATCTGTTCATCTTTGTTTATATCAATTAGTCTTTGGACGAGAACAGGAGAGCCAAAAGAAGGCTTTTCTATGATTTCGCAGTCCTTAGTATTAAGACTTGCATTTATCTTATGTCCATTAGTATCTTTGATGCAGTGTTTTACAGGGAGATTTTTCCCCTCTTGTGTGTCAAGGTAGTCATCACTGTGAGTATCTTGAGTAAAGATGATTTTTCCATCAAAATGCTCTATCTTATTTTTTACATTTTCAACTATGCCTTGTGCCTGAACACTGCCTAAAGCTCCGTCAATAAAGTCGTTTTGCATATCAACAACAACAAGAATTTTCATTTTTTCTCCTTTTCTTTAGTTAAAAAATTTTGAAATTTAAATCATATATTTTACAAAAATAATTTTCTATATTATTGAATCGTATTTTTATTTGTCATATAGGCAAAAACCTGCTATCTCGTCCAATTTTGCAAAGTCTTTTATTATATAGAGATATCCTATCAAGGCTTCAAATCCTGTTGCATAGTTGTAGTCTTGTATATCTGCATTTTTGGGCGGATTGCTTGCACTGTTGCGTCCACGCATTACTACATCCCACATTTTTTCATCTATTACATTGTGGTCTTTCAGCTCTTTGACCATCTGTGCCTGAGATTTTGCCTTTACCAGACCTGTGGAGATATGATGGAGTTTGTTGACTTTTGAATGTTTGTTTTTAAATATTACAAAATTCCTCACATACATCTCCCATACACTGTCGCCTATGTAGGCAAGCGATAGAGTATTTATGGAGTTTACATCGCTTGGGCTTATTTGATTTATTATATTTTCGACCATTGAGTACCTTGCCTTGTATCCTTTATTTCTATTCCCATTTTTCTTAATTCTTCTCTTATCTCATCAGCCTTTGCAAAATCTTTTGCCTTTTTTGCCTGATTTCTAAGCTCTATAAGTTCTTCTATCTTACCTGTATCTTCACTTTCAGCTTTGTCTGTATTTGCAATATTCAACACTGCTGTAAGCTCATTTAGCATAGATAATATGCTTTGGACAAATGTCTTTGAAGAATTTTCATTTACACTTGTATTTGCAAGTTTTACCAAGTCAAATATGGCTGTGATGGCGTCTGCAGTGTTAAGGTCATCGTTCATCTTTTCTATAAAAGTTGATTTTATTCCCTGAACATTTGCAAGTATATCTTTTTCTTCTTGAGATATTTCTTTATCTTGCGATTTTTGTAGTGAGAAGTCCAAAGACGACTTACAATTTTTGATTCTGTCCAATGAGCTCTTGGCTGAGTCCAGAAGATCTTTACTGTAGTTTATAGGGCTTCTGTAGTGAGAAGTCAGCATGAAAAATCTTAGGACATCTCCGTCATAGACTTTTAGTACATCTCTTACAGTGAAGAAATTGCCCAGTGACTTGCTCATCTTGACATTGTCTATATTGATGTAGCCGTTGTGCATCCAGTAATTGGCAAAGGTACATCCGTTTTTGCATTCGCTTTGTGCTATTTCATTTTCGTGATGAGGAAATATCAAGTCCTGTCCGCCTGAGTGTATGTCTATGTTGGCTCCGAGGTATTTGTTACTCATTACTGAGCATTCTATATGCCAGCCCGGTCTACCTACACCCCATGGTGAGTCCCATCCTATTTCACCCTCTTTTTTCTCCTTCCAAAGTGCAAAGTCCAGTGGAGATTTCTTTTGTTCGTTTACATCTATTCTTGCACCTGATACGAGTTCATCTATGTTTTTATGAGACAACTTGCCGTATTCATCAAATTTTTTGACTTCAAAATATACGTCGCCACCAAGCACATAGGCAAAGCCCTTGTCTATAAGATCTTGTATAAAGCCTATTATCTCCTTTATATTTTCTGTAACTCTTGGATGTACTGTAGCCTTTCTTATGCCTATTGCTGCTGCGTCTTTGTAGTATTCGTCGATGAATTTGTCTGCCACTTCTATGGCTGATATGCCTTCTTCATTGGCTTTTTTAATTATCTTGTCATCAACATCAGTGAAGTTTTGTACGAATGTAACCTCATAGCCGATGTATTCAAGGTAGCTTCTTAGAATGTCAAAGACGATGAAAGGTCTTGCATTTCCTATGTGAAAATAGTTGTATACGGTAGGTCCGCATGAGTACATCTTGACCTTGCCTTTTTCTATCTCTTTAAACTCTTCCTTTTTCATAGTCATGGTGTTGTATATTTTCATGATTATCCTCCGTCTGTTTATTTTAAGTATAATCGTATCAATTTACCGAAGATATATGTAAATTAATCCTTAAGTTTTTATTTTAATAAATATAGTTAATTTCGTACTAATTATTTAATAACAAAGAGTATAAATTTAATACGAATAACTCATTAAATAGACATTTACATATTTATACATAATTTTTGAAATGTGTATTAATGCCTAAAATCTAATAAAAGAATTTATAAAATATTTTCGTTATAAACAAATTTTATATATAAAAAAATATTTTATTATTATTTATGTGTATCGAATAATATTTTTTGTATTTTTGCAAATAAAAAAATAATATAATGTATCAAAAATATCAATATAAAAAATCTTCAATATCCTTGAGGACTCGTATATTTTTAAGTATGTTATTACTTACTATTATTTCTTTCATACTTATAGGAGGGGCTACTATATATCAATACAGAAAACAAGCTAAGTTATACCACGATGAACGATTATATAGAAAAGAAGAACAAATAAAAGCACAGATTAATTATATATTCTCTCAAACAACTTATCCTATAGAAAGTAAATATATACCTTTAATATTTAAGAATGAAATATATCAAATTGCTAATCTTGAAAATATTAATTTTAATCTATATGATATAGATGGTACTTTACTTAAAAGCTCACAAGCTAATTTATCAGATAATTTTGATAATGTTTGTTTGTCAGATAGTTTATTACAAATCCTTTCTTCTTCAATAGAGAAACGAGTAATACAATATAAGAATATTGATAATAATGGATTTCAATCCTCTTATAGCTACATTAATGATTTGCAGTATAAACCTATTTTGATACTAAATATACCTAATTTTGAAAACGATTCTTTCAATGAGGTTTTCCTTAGAAATTCTTTATATACTCTTTCAGGTATTTATGTTTTATTGTTTATAATTTCGATATTCGTTGCATATATTATTTCTAAATATATAACTAAATCTTTGAAGACTATAAAAGAAAAATTACATTCTACAAAATTTTCTAATATCAATGAAAAAATTATTTTGAATAATCCAAGTCCAGAAATAGGGGAGTTGATATCCGCGTATAATTCTATGATAGATGAGATAGAAGAAAGTAAAAAAGAATTAGCAAAGAATGAAAGAGAAAAAACGTGGAGAGATATGGCTAAGCAAATAGCTCACGAAATAAAGAATCCTCTAACTCCTATGAGGCTAACTATACAAAATTTTGAAAGAAAGTTTGACCCTAATAGTGAAGATGCAAAAGAAAAGATACTTGATTTTTCAGAATCTTTAATACAACATATAGATACGCTAAATGATATAGCTTCTGCGTTTTCTTATTTCACAACAATGCCAGAAGAGCAAAAAGAACAGATAGATATCAATTCTGTTGTGAAACGTACTTTATCTGTTTTTGATGTAAATTATATTTCTTTTTCATCCAATTCAGAACAAATTATTACATTAGCAGATAAAAATCAAATAAATAGAATGCTTATGAATTTGATAAAAAATGCTATGCAAGCAACAGAAAGTATTTCGATGCCTAAAATAGAAGTTTGTACGTCTTTGAATGAAAAAGAGATTACTATTGAAGTAAAAGATAATGGCACAGGAATAGATAAGGAGCTTCAAGAAAAAATTTTTGAACCTAAATTTACAACCAAGACAACAGGTTCAGGCTTAGGGTTAGCTATGGTTAGGCATATTGTTCTTTCTCATAAAGGACGTATTGAGCTTTTTTCAAAGTTGGGAGAGGGAAGTAGCTTTATTGTTCATATACCGAGATAAAAAGTATGTGTACAAATAAAGGTAATCATTTGAATTTAAGTAAGAACTCAAATTAATAATTAAAAAAATAAGTTTTATAGTGCGTATGTCGAAAAAAAATCGTAATTTGCGCCACTATTTGAAGTTATCTTTATAGGATAATATTAATTAGATAATTATGACAAAAATAACAGCAGCAATAACAGGTGTTGGGGGGTATGTTCCTGATTTTGTGCTAACAAATGCACTTTTAGAGGAAATGGTAGATACCAATGATGAATGGATAACAACACGTACAGGTATCAAAGAAAGAAGATTACTTAAAGAAGAAGGTAAAGGCGCTTCTTATTTAGGGCAAAAAGCCGTTGAAGATTTAATAAAGAAAACAGGGCTTAACCCTACTGAAATAGATTTAATTATTTTTGCGAGTGTAACTCCAGATATGCCAGTGGCAATTTCAGGGGCGTATTTAGCTACTCAAATAGGAGCTGTGAATGCTTTTTCTATGGATTTGCAAGCAGCTTGTTCTAGCTTTTTATACGGAATGTCTGTGGCTGCAAAATATATAGAATCAGGTAGGTATAAAAAAGTTTTATTGGTAGGAGCAGATAAAATGTCTTCTATTATAAATTATAAAGATAGAGCTACTTGTATTATTTTTGGAGATGGCGCAGGAGCCGTTCTTTTTGAACCCAATTATGAAGGTTTAGGGCTTCAAGATGAGTATCTAAGAACAGATGGTATAGGTAGAGATTTCTTGAAAATAGATGCTGGGGGTTCCATTTTGCCTACAACTCACCAAACTCTTGATAATGGACAAAATGATTTGTATCAAGATGGGAAAACAGTGTTTAAATATGCTGTTTCTAATATGGCAGATTCCGCTAAAAAAATAATGGAACGCAATAATTTACAAGCAAGTGATTTAAATTGGCTTGTGCCTCATCAAGCAAATAAACGAATTATTGATGCTACAGCTCATGTTATGGATTTACCTTCAGAAAAAGTAATGATTAACATTCAAAGGTATGGAAACACTACTTCTGCAACAATACCTTTGGCTTTATATGACTATGAAAGCCAATTGAAGAAAGGTGATAATCTTATTTTTGCTACTTTCGGAGGAGGTTTTACGTGGGGTGCTATTTATTTAAAATGGGCATATAATCCTAAATAATTTTTAAAATTTATGATAAAAAACTTGTCTAATTTTCTTTTTTAGAAAAATTAATGGCAAGTTTTTTCTTTGAAAAATATTCTCAATAAATTAAAAATAGTTGTAGAATACAAAAAATAATATGAAATTAAGATAATTTTCTTATCTTTGCACGATTTTTATATAAAAAAGAATATTTATATTATAAAAGAACTGATTTTTAGTGATTTTTTTACTAAAAAATAATTATTGAAATTAATTTACTATGGATTTAAGAGACATTCAAAATTTAATTAGATTTGTGGCTAAGTCGGGCGCTAGTGAGGTGAAGTTGGAAATGGAAGATATTAAGATAACCATAAAAACATCAGGAGAAGAAGCGCGTGCAGAAACTGTGTATGTGCAACAACCTCTTGTAACGCAAGGTATTCCTTCTATGCCTGTGACTATTCCTCAACAGCCAGTTGTAGCTTCTGAGCCTCAACCTACAGCAACAACAACAACTAAAAATGAAGACGTAAATGATAAATTTATTACTATAAAATCACCTATTATTGGTACTTTTTATCGTCGTCCTTCTCCAAATAAACCTTTATTCGTAGAAGTAGGAGATCATATCGTACAAGGTCAAACACTTTGTGTGATTGAAGCAATGAAATTATTTAATGAGATAGAATCTGAATATTCAGGAAAAATTGTAAAAGTGTTGGTAGATGATTCTTCACCAGTAGAGTATGACCAACCATTATTCTTAGTAGACCCATCTTAACAGACTTTATAAATAATTAATAAAATGTTCAAAAAAATATTAATTGCTAACAGAGGAGAAATAGCTCTTCGGGTAATTCGTACTTGTCGAGAAATGGGAATAAAATCAGTAGCGGTTTATTCTACTGCTGATGCAGATAGTCTACATGTTCGTTTTGCTGATGAGGCTGTGTGTATAGGGCCACCTCCTAGTAAAGATTCATATTTAAAAATGTCTAATATAATAGCAGCTGCTGAAATAACAAATGCAGATGCTATTCACCCAGGTTATGGATTCCTTTCTGAAAATGCTAAATTTTCTAAAATTTGTGCAGAACATGGAATAAAATTTATTGGAGCTTCTGCTGAAATGATAGAAAAAATGGGTGATAAGGCTACCGCTAAAGCAACTATGAAAGCAGCAGGGGTGCCTACTGTACCAGGTTCTGATGGGCTTTTAGAGTCTGTAGAACATGCCAAAAAAATAGCAAAAGAAATGGGTTATCCTGTAATGCTTAAAGCAACAGCAGGTGGTGGAGGAAAGGGTATGCGTGCTGTTTGGAAAGAAGAGGATTTGGAAAAAGCCTACGAAAGTGCCACTCAAGAAGCAGCTGCAGCTTTTGGAAATGATGGGATGTATATGGAAAAACTTATTGAAGAACCAAGACATATTGAAATTCAAATAGTTGGAGACCAATATGGAAAAGCTTGTCATCTTTCAGAGAGAGATTGTTCTGTACAAAGACGCCATCAGAAACTAACAGAAGAAACACCTTCTCCTTTTATGACAGAAGAGTTACGTGAAAAAATGGGAGAAGCTGCAGTAAGAGCTGCGGAGTTCATCAAATATGAAGGAGCTGGAACTGTAGAGTTTTTGGTTGATAAACATCGAAATTTCTATTTTATGGAAATGAATACTCGTATTCAGGTGGAGCATCCAATAACAGAGCAAGTAGTTGATTATGATTTAATTAGAGAACAAATTCTTGTAGCAGCAGGATTGCCTATATCTGGTAAAAATTACTATCCAAAACTACACGCTATTGAGTGTCGTATTAATGCGGAAGACCCTTATAATGACTTTAGACCTTCTCCTGGTAAAATAACAACTTTCCACGCTCCAGGAGGGCATGGGGTTCGTTTGGATACTCACGTTTATGCAGGATATACTATTCCGCCTAACTATGACTCTATGATAGCTAAACTGATTACAACAGCTCAAACACGTGAGGAAGCTATCGCTAAAATGAAAAGAGCTTTAGATGAGTTTGTTGTTGAAGGTATTAAAACTACAATTCCTTTTCATCAAAAACTTATGGAAGATCCTAATTATATAGCAGGTAATTATACTACTAAGTTTATGGAAGAATTTGTATTAACACCTGATGAAGATTAACAATAATGATATTTATAATATAGATTGACTTATTAATAAGTATTTTTTATTCAAAAACTTTGACAAATACATTTTGTCAAAGTTTTATTTTTTATTTATAATTAAAATCTTGAGGTTTAATGTGTTAATTATAAATATTTTTTATTAAAAGCATATGATTTTTCCCATAAAAAGTATAATTTAGTTTATAAATATACTTTTTTGAATGTAAAATATATTGTTTTTTAGAAATTTGAGCGTATATTCTATAAAAAAAGAAACAAAATGGCAAAAAAATACTATGTTGTATGGGAAGGATTAGAAAAAGGCATTTTCAAGTCTTGGGATAAATGCAAAAAATCTATTCAAGGGGTTAAGAATGCTAAATATAAATCGTTTGATAGTTTAGAAGTTGCAGAAAAAGCCTTTAAAGGAAGCTATGAAGACTATAAAGGTAAAAAAAATAATAATAATCTACTATCTGAACAAGAGCTTTTAAAAGTAGGTATGCCTAATATGAACAGCATAGCAGTAGATGCTGCTTGTAGTGGTAATCCTGGGGTGATGTATTATAGAGCTGTCGATTTGAATACTAAAAAAATACTATTTCAACAAGGACCTTTTGAAAATTCTACGAATAATATAGGTGAATTTCTAGCATTAGTTCACGCTATTGCGCTTTTAAAACAAAATAATGACCCAAGACCTGTTTATTCTGATAGTAAAATAGCTATAAATTGGGTGAAACAGCGTAAATATAAGACACAATTAGCTAAAAATAAATCTAATCAGAAGTCTTTTGAACTTTTAGAAAGAGCACAAAAGTGGCTTCAGGAAAATGATTATACTACTTCAATACTAAAATGGCAAACTCAGGCTTGGGGTGAGATTCCCGCTGATTACGGAAACAAGAAGTAATATTAAATCACTTCATTTTAATGGTTAATATGTTTCAAAATAAATAAGAAATAAATAAATTAGTGGTGAATTTCTGTGATTTGAATTAAAATCATATTGTTAAATGGGTTAGAAAGTAATTTTATTTTTAAAATGCATCTGTTTCATCGTTAAAATGTTTAGTTTTAATTTAAAAATGAAATGGATAATGTAGGAAATAGTAGTTTTTTAATTAAAATTGTATTGTTTAATATGTTGAATGATATGATTTCGAATAAAAATGTACTTTTGAACGTGATAAAAGTATAGGGTTTATCAAAAAATAATATAATTAAAGCAATGGTAAAGATAGATAAAATAGAATTAGGAGAATTTCCTCTATTATTAGCGCCGATGGAAGATGTGAGCGACCCACCTTTCAGGAGATTGTGTAAGATACACGGTGCGGATATGTTGTATAGTGAATTTATTTCGTCCGAAGGATTGATAAGAGATGCGATTAAGAGCAGACAAAAGCTAGATATTTTTGATTATGAACGTCCGGTGGGTATACAAATATTCGGAGGAGATGAAGAAGCTATGTCGCTGTCAGCGAAAATAGTAGAAACTGTACAGCCTGACTTGTTAGATATTAATTTTGGTTGTCCTGTTAAAAAAGTAGTTTCTCGCGGAGCGGGAGCAGGTGTACTCAAAGATATTGACCTTATGGTACGCCTTACAAAGGCTGTTGTTAATAGTACTTCGCTTCCTGTAACTGTAAAAACACGTCTTGGCTGGGATAATGACTCTATTAATATTGTTGAAGTAGCAGAAAGATTACAAGATGTAGGCATTAAAGCTCTTTCTATACACGGAAGAACTCGAGTTCAGATGTATAAAGGGCATTCAGATTGGTCTTATATCGCAAAAGTAAAAGAAAATCCGAGAATACATATACCTATTTTTGGAAATGGTGATATTGATTCCCCTGAAAAGGCTCTCGAATATAAAAATACATATGGTATAGATGGAATAATGATTGGTCGTGCTGCAATTGGATATCCTTGGATATTTAATCAGATAAAACATTATTTAAATACAGGTGAAAAACTGCCTAATCCATCTGTTTCTGATAGAGTTACTGCCGCTAAAAATCATTTACAATGGGCTATGGAGTGGAAAGGAGATAGATTGGGGATACTTGAAACCCGAAGACATTATACTAACTATTTTAAAGGTATTTCTCACTTCAAAGAATATAAGCAGAAATTAGTTACACTTGATAATTATGATGATTTACTTCAAGTTTTTAATGATATAGAAGAACATTTCAAGGAATAGAAATAAAATAATAAGCTATTATAGGTATGATAGCTTATTTTTTTTATATTTAGTTTTTATATTTAGGTATATGAATGAGAAAATTAAAAAAATTATATTATCTTTAATAATAAAAAATATAATCATAAAAAAAATATAAATAATTTTTTATTTCAAAAAAATATTTATATATTTGCCCTAAATAAAAATAATATTTTATA
>CALFOY010000305.1 GCA_937919265.1 uncultured Capnocytophaga sp.
TTTATAAGGTAACTCATAACTTTCCCATTTTTTCCCATTAACAAAAATATCTTTAACAAAAATATTCCCTTTTGTTTTTTCTGTATTCTTTATAATAAACTCCTTATTATTAGGTAATTGCAATTTTACTTCTTCAAAAATAGGATTACCTAAAACATAAACATCTGATGCGGGTGTTACAGGATAAAAGCCCAAAGCTGAAAATACATACCACGCAGAAGTTTGCCCATTATCTTCATCTCCACAATATCCATCTGGAGTTGATGCATAGAGTTTTTTCATAACTTCACGTATTTTAGCTTGTGCTTTTTGAGGTTTTCCTGCATAATTATACAAATAAATAAGATGTTGAATAGGTTGATTCCCGTGAGCATAATTCCCCATATCCATTATTTGCATTTCGCGTATTTCGTGAATTGTAAATCCATAATAAGAATCATCATAAAGAGGAGGCATATTGAAAACTTCATCAATTTTTTTCTCAAATTTTTCTTTTCCTCCCATTAAATTTATAAGCCCATTAATATCATGAAACACCGACCAAGTATAATGTAAACTATTCCCTTCTGTAAAAGCATCCCCCCATTTAAGAGGATTAAAAGGCGCCTGAAAACTACCATCTGCATTTTTACCCCTCATCCAACCAGTTTGGTCATCAAAGACATTTTTGTATCTAAGTGATTGTTGATAATATTTATCTGCTATATTTTTTTTACCCATTTTCTCTGCCATTCGAGCAATACAAAAATCGGCATAAGCATACTCTAAAGTACGAGCTACATTTTCATTAATCCCCACATTATAAGGCACATATCCTAATGAATTATAATAATTCACACCTTCACGACCTACAGATTTTACAGGGCGTCCTTCATTCTGAGTTGCGTTTTTAAGCATCGCTTCTAAGAGAATTTCAGCGTCATTTTGTTCAATATTTCCTTTTAAAAAAGCATCTGCAATAATAGATGCAGAATTTGAACCAATCATACAATCTCGATGCCCAGGACTAGCCCATTCTGGCAACCATCCAGACTCTTTATAAGTATTAACCAAACCTTTCATAAATTGCTGATTCATTTCAGGATAAGATAAATTAAAAAGCGGAAATACAGCTCTAAAAGTATCCCAGAAACCATTATCAGTAAACATATAGCCTGCTTCTATTTTGCCGTTATAAGGGCTATAATGTACTATTTCTTCTTTTTCATTTATTTCATAAAAAGTTCTTGGAAAAAGAAGAACTCGATATAAACAAGAATAAAAAGTCCTTAAATTATCAATATTATTATCTAAAACTTGAATTTTTGCTAATTCTTTCTCCCATAAATGTAAAGCTTTTTGTTGTGTTTGCTCAAAAGTATCATTACCTATTTCTCTTAACAAATTAAGTTCTGCTTGCTCTAAACTGATGAAAGAAGAAGCCACTTTTACATTTACTTTTTCTCCTTTTTGAGTACGAAAACCAATAACTGCGCCTGCGTGTTGAGCTTGGCTTTGATCTGAATGAAGTAATTTCCAATCATCTCCCCAAGTGTCATAAGTTTGAAAATCCTTATCAAAAACTAACACAAAATAGTTGCGAAAATTCTCCGGAACTCCTCCACTATTATTGCACGAATATCCTATAATTTTTCGTTCTTTTGGAAGAATTTTCACCATCGAATTTTTAAAATAAGCATCTAATAACACATAAGCATTTTCTGTTTCAGGGAAAGTAAAACGAAACTGAGCAGCTCTGTTTGTAGGAGTAATCTCTACTGATGTATCATAATCAGCCAAATATACTTTATAATAATTTGGCTTTGCTATTTCTGCCTTATGTGAAAACCAAGACGCTCGCTCTTCTTCCTTTATTTTCAACTGACCTGTAACAGGCATCAGAGCAAAAGCTCCGTAATCATTAATCCAAGGGCTAGGTTGATGCGTTTGCTTAAATCCTCTTATTTTATCAGTATGATATTGATAAGCCCAACCATCTCCCTTTTTATTTGTTTGTGGTGTCCAGAAGTTCATACCCCAAGGAACAGCAATAGCTGGATATGTATTCCCGTTTGAAAGGTCAAATTTAGAATCTGTTCCCATCAATGGATTTATATAATCAATATAAGAAATAGGCTCTGATTGTTTTTTTTGCTTTGGTGTAGTTGTTGCACAAGCAATGAATAAAAAAGGCAAGAAAAATAACGCTTTCATTTTATGGTTTTTATCTTTTATTATTTCTTTGCAAAGATACTATTTTTTATAAGAAAAAACTAGGTTTTAGGTACAAAAAAAGAGGTATAAACCTCTTTATAAATTATCTTTAGCCCAAGTTTCATAAAACACTTTTTCTATGTTTTCTCTATGTTTTGGGTGAGCTATATTAATTAGTAATTTTTGTCTTTGAGCCAAAGTTTTTCCTCGTAAGTCAGCCACTCCATACTCTGTAACAACATATTGAATATGGAAACGGCTAGTAACCACTCCTGCACCTTGTTTTAAGAAAGGAACTATTCTACTTTCTCCGGAACGAGCTGTAGAAGGTAAGGCTATAATGGCTTTACCTCCAACACTTTGTGAGGCTCCTCGTACAAAATCTATTTGACCACCAACACCAGAATACATTCTTGTTCCTATACTATCGGCACAAACTTGCCCTGTTATATCTACTTCAATAGCAGAATTAACTGAAATCATTTTAGTGTTTTGAGCTATGATATGAGGATTATTCGTATATTGGCTTTCTTTTACCAAAACATTAGGGTTGTCGTTAGCAAAATCATATAATTTTTTAGAGCCAAACATAAATGTACAAACTATTTTCCCTACATCGATTGCTTTTTTACTTCCTGTAATAACACCTTTTTCAACCAAATCTACTACCCCATCTGTTAAAAGTTCTGTATGAACACCTAAGTTTTTCAAATGTGTTAAATCTCTCAGAACAGCATCAGGAATAGAGCCTATTCCTATTTGTATAGTAGAATCATTTTCTATTAATTCCACAACATTTTTTGCGATTTTCTCTTCTATTTCAGAGCTTTTTTCACTATATTCGAGCCCATATAAAGGACTATTATGCTGTACAAGAGCAGAAATTTCGCTGATATGCAACATTGTATCTCCGAATGTACGAGGCATATTTTCATTAACTTGCGCTATAATATATCTGGCGTGTTTTATAGCTCCCAAAGTAGCTTCTACAGATACCCCAAGCGAACAATACCCGTGTCTATCGGGAGGAGAAACCGTTATAAATACTCCATCTATAGGTACTATTTTGTTATAAAAAAGCTTAGGCAATTCACTCAAAAACACAGGAGTATAAGACCCATTCCCTGCTTTGATTATATGTCGAACATTTCCTGAAAGAAAAAAAGAATTTACAAAAAAACTATCTTTCAGAGCTGGATTAGCATAAGCGGCTTCACCAGAGGTTAAAATATGAGAAATTTCTACATTTTTAAGTTCTGAAGCTCGCTTAGCAAGAGCATCTGTCAAGATAGTTGGGGTAGCTGCTGCCGCTTGAATATATATTCTATCGCCGGACTGAACTAATTTTACAGCCTCATCAGCAGAAATATACTTGAGTGTTTCCATTATTTTGAAATTTTGCACAAAAATATAATTTTACAAACAGGAATCCGTTCAGAATATGATTATTTCTTAAAACAATCCAATTTATTACCCAGAGTTTCATTAGCTTATAAAACAGGAAAATATCATCAACTTAATCTTTCTGCAGGAGAATATTCTCAAAAACCAAATTATGAATATCTTCTATTCAAAAATAATTTAAATTATTTAAAATCAGAACATTATATAGCAAATTTTCAATATTCTAATGATAAAAGAATTTTCCGTTTGGAAACATATTATAAAAATTATCATCAGCTTTTATCTGGAAATGGACTTGGGGTTTCTGAAAATATATTGAATCCACAAACTCCTATTTCAAATTTAGGATATGGATACGCAAAAGGAATTGATATTTTTTGGCGAGATTCTAAGAGTGTAAAAGGGTTAGATTATTGGGTTTCTTATACTTTTATAGACTCAAAAAGGAAATATTTAGCTTTTCCCTCTGAAGCAACTCCTACTTTTATATCGCCTCACACAGGGCATTTTGTAATGAAATATTTCTTTGAAAAAATAGGACTATTTGTAGGTGGTTCTTACTCTGTTGCTAGTGGAAGGCCTTATTTTAATCCAAACTCTGATTTTCTATCAGAGAAAACACCTGTGTATCAAAATACAAATTTCAATATAGCTTTATTACGAAAATGGGGGCGAACTTTTAATACATTTGTTTTTGCTATTAACAATATCGCTGGTAATAAACAAATTTTTAATTATAAATACTCTTCCGACGGGAAATATAGTACAGAAGTAACCTTACCCTATACACGCTCTTTTATGTTAGGTTGGTTTATTAGTATAGGACAAGATAGATCTCAAGAAATATTAGAACAACTTCCTTAAATATAAGGATTTTTTTCATAAAGTATAAAAATAAAAAAAGCACTAAATATATTTAGTGCTTTTTTGCGGAGAAAGAGAATATTCTCCATAACCCGAATAAATAATCATATAATATCATTATTCTGATTATCAAGTATTATTGATAAATTAATTCTAACATAAAATATTTCTAAATATGATTAGATTTCAAAAATAGAGTAGGTAAATAAATAGATAGATATCATAAAAAGAAACTCGAATAAAGGCAGAAAAATGGAATTTGTAAAGTCACTCTATTTATTCTTAAAAACCATTTCATTTTTAAACTCAAATAAAAGTTTTGCCAAATCTTTTCGGTTCTCTTTACTTTTATCTTCTAATATTGAAATAATTTCTTTGTTAAGAAAAAACTCTATGTACTTTGTAAGTTCAGAAAATGTAATTTTATTATGAAATAAGAGTTTTAATGCGTTTATTATTGAATTTGTATAACATTTATTATATCTCTTAATATCTTCTTCATTTACATTTCTTTGATTTCCAACGATATTTCTTTCTACAATTATTTCGTTCATAGAGCTTGGAATATCTCCAAAACCTATAATACGTTTGTATGTAGATAATTCTCCTATGAAATCAGAAGACTTACAACTTAGCAATACAATATTTTTTCCTTCAAACATCTCATTAGCAGAATTTTTATCAAATATTTTTATATCTGTACTACTGGGGGCAAATAGCCCATAGGATGCACCATGACCTAGAAAAATAAAGATATCATCATCATTCAGTTCTTTGATTTTAGTGTGAACTTTATCGATTTCTTCTTGTTTATTTGATTTTATTGCAAAATAATGTTTCTCAAAGGCTTCTTTGAAAACAGATAAAAACTCAGTACTATCATCTAATGTGTGAACAATTAGTATTTTAGAATTATTTATCATCTATTTGTAAATCAGTATATTTAGCAATTGCTAATTCTATAATTTCCCTTATAAATCTCAATCCAAAAATATCAGCTTCCTCAGATTTTAGTATATCTACTATTTTCTTTCCATCATAAAACTTATTCCCCATATTGTGCACTTTGTGTTTACCAAATGATTGAATGGTATTTAAAACAATACTTGATATCGTATTAGCATCTTTCAAAGCTGATAAAATTTCCTCAAATTGGGAATTTCTTGAACATATTTTTATTCTTAGTTTCAATAATTTTTCAATAACAATTGGCAGTTTTTCTATATTATCATTTTCTCTAATTTTTTCAGCAATAAACTTTGAGACATACTTAGTATTTCCTGAATAGATTAAAAATCTCTTATTTTCCAGCTTCTGCTTAGCTTCAATTACTAATTCAATAATATCCCACCCACATATTCCATTAAATTTATCACTTTTATTGATAAGATTCCAATCTGTGGCAATAAGGCTTATTTCCTTACCTTGAGATTTCTTTATTACTTCTTTTTTAAATGCTTCTTTATCAAAATTATTGCTTTCTACATCATAAAAATTTTCTGGATTTATGAAAAGAAGATTACAATTATAGTCTTTAGTTGTAACATTTTGTCTATGAATAGCTTCTTGGTCGCTATCATCATCAAAAACTAAGTAATGTAATTCTATTTTACGCTGATTTCCCATAACTAAAATTCTATTTTAAATGAAGCTCCTTTTAGTTTTACATTATTACCATTGAAAACAATAGTTGCTTTCATATCCTCCAAGCGTTTTCTTACATCATACATTCCTATTCCTGAACCTCTTTCATCAGAATCTCTTACCCCCAATTCAAAAATTTCATTAGGGTTTTTGACTAATTTTTCAGAAACACCATTACCATCATCATAATAATAAAGTTCCAATTTATTAGATTCTTTATTATCATTGAACTCTACAAGTATATTTTTTGCCTTTGCTTTTATAGAGTTTGATATTAAATTATCAATAATAATATCAATATCAATAGGATTTATCATTTTCATCTTTTCAGGTAAAGATGAAATTTTAATATTGATATTAGGTCTGGAAACTGCTATATCATTTAAATATTCTTTTATATATTGAGGTAAATTAATCCTTTGACTGGTAAATTTATAATCAAATTGAGATTTAATAATAAGCTGAGAAACTTTTAATGCTTTATCAATGTTATTCTTAATCAAATAAATTTGCTGCTTGATTGAATTACTTAACTCATCACTTGACAATAAATTATTCAAATAAATTGAAGCATTCCCAATATATAAATCTATTGAATGGACTAATTGTTCTGCATCATCACTAAGAGTTTTCCTTGTAGCATTAAGGTATTGATTTTTTTTTGTTTCTATTTCAAGTTTATCACTAATGTCCTTTGCTTTTTCTTCCGCTTTTTTAGCAACAATATGAGCTTGTTCTGCTTCTGCTCTAATGCCTTTTACTGCTAGTTCTATCTTTTTAGCCTCTTTTACCAATTCAGGATTATCAGACTGAGAGGCAACTCTATTAATATTTTTTACAATTTTATCAACACTCTTATCTTGTTTTTCAGAAATAACTTGTAAAAAATCTTTATCATATTGAATATCTATAATATTATTTGAGTTGATAAATCCCGAAATAAGTTCCAAAATTTGAACTTTTACATCCTTAGGCCATAACTCAGGATTTAGAATTTCTCCTGTTTCTTTATCTATCTTTTCCTCGCCCCATTTAATTATATTAATCACATAATTTTCTAATCGTCTAAGAGCATATTCATGAAAGAATTCTACCAACTTGTCATAAGTTTTGGTTTTGACTAAGCCGCCATCTCTACTAGTAATTTCTCTTAATTCAGGTTGTTCTCCATTGATTTCAATTCGTCCAATTAATTCCCTTGTTCCGAAATAACGAAAATGTCCCTGCTGTTTTCTTCTATCAATTAGTAATCTATCTTCTCCTTCTTCTCCATACGGATAAATTCTGAAGCCATTTTTGTACATAAAAATAGAACCATAATCAACAGAATTAACTCCCATTATTCGTTTAAAATTAATCTTAGCAGATTTATTTAAAACAAAAAGATAAACTGATATATTGTAAAGTTCTTGATATGGATTTTTTTCTTTAAGGTAATAGATTCTATCTCCTCTATCTTGTAAAATAGTCTCTATATATTCACCATATTCACTAATTTTAACAATAATATTAGATGTCTTTATTCCTAATGTTTCAAAAATAGGATTTTTTACAAGTCCATTAACTTTTTCTCTTTGTTCTTTTTCCTCATTATCAAGTCTTTTTTCTTCCTCTGCGATAATTTCAATTTCAAATCCGTCACTATCATTTTCCTGATTAGGATTAATAAGTTTAGCTAATGATTTTTTTAACTTTAAAATTCTATCTCTGTCCCATTCATCTCTTAATCCTGAAATTTCTAAAACAGTACCATACTTTAGTTGGTATTGATTTTCAGATAATGTATTATGAGTAACACTTATATTGATAAATTCCTCTTCATCTGCATTTTCAAACTTTTCCCAATCAACATTTAAATTCTCAATTTTAGCCTTATCTTCATTTTTCAATGTTATAAGGTTTAAATGTTTTCCAAGCCTATCACAAGAGAAACGACCAATTCCTTTTGCTCCTGCAAAAATTCTATTTGATTTGATTTTATCTCGATAATCTTCATTTTCTTTTCCTGTTCGTTTAGCAGAATAAGCAACAAATAACCATTTATCTTTCAAATCATTATAATTCATTCCCTTTCCATTATCTTTGATTATTATTTTAGATGATTCTGGCTTATAATTATTCTCAAAGATAATTTCAACTTTTGTAGCATTAGCATCAAATGAGTTTTTTACTAATTCAAAAACAGCAACAAACTCATTAGTAATTAATTCCTTACCAATGATATTTTTTAATGCTGCACTTATTTTAAAATTTTCTGTACTACTCATATCAACTCTTTTAAGATTAAACCTGCTTGTTCTCCAAAAAGGGGAGGAATTGCATTGCCTATTTGAGTATACCTGGGTACTTCAATTTTTCTTAATTTTCCACCAGTGGTATATTTCCCTTTAAAGATAAAGTCATCTGGAAAACTTTGCAATCGAGCATATTCCCTTACAGTTAAAATACGAGGCTCCTTATAATGTATTAAATCATCTGGATGTGATGTAATAGTAGGGGCTTGTTCTTTAGCTTGTAATGGTACTAAAACCTGCTTAGAAATCCCTAACTCTTTTTTTAATTCCTGAGAAATATTTTTGCAATTAGAACTTACAGATTGGATATATGAAAACCTATCAATAATTTGATCAGAATGTTTGGCAAAGCTATGACTATTTGGCGTTTCTTCTTTTCCAATGTCTTGCCTCATTAACTTCTGATAATTTGAATTAATTTTCTTGTAGTTACTGCTCTTGAAACCCTTTCTGTCTGGCGTTTCTATTTGCTTATTATTATCAGATAATAAATCAGAAATAGCCTCCTCAATTGTAGGACTGATGCTTATGTTTTTAGTTTCTAAAAAACTAAACTTTCTATTCTCTATGAGTTCAAAAAAACTTTTTGCCTTTTCTTCGGAGGAGTTTTTTAAATCCTTTCTAATTCCTATCAAAATAAACCTTGTTCGCTTTTGAGGAATACCATAATCACCAAAATTAATCAGCTTTCCATAAACATTATAGCCTTCTTTTCTTAATTTTTCTGTTACAATTTGTGAATATCGATTCCCTTTTGCATTGTTGTCTTTAAACTCCATTGTAAATCCTTTTACATTCTCAAAAAAAAGCAAATCAGGCTTCACCAATGAAATAAACTTCACATAAGAGTTGATTAATTTATTTCTAGTGTCATTTTCGTTTCGTTGTCCTGCAATTGAAAATCCCTGACAAGGTGGACCTCCAGCAACCAAGCTTACTTTCCCTCGAAGATTTTTAAGTTTCTCGGAATAATTATTTATAACATCATTTATATCGTGATTTTGTTTTGGAAGCCATTCTGGCCAATCAAAATGACTTATTCTTTGGCATAAATTATATTCCAAAGTTTGGAATGCGTGAGGACTCTTCTCTATAGCAAACATTCCTTTCCAACCAGAACAATTAAGTCCTAAAGATAGGCCACCGCATCCTGCGAACAAATCTATATAGTTAAACATTCTTCTTAACGGATTTAACCAACAAATTTACAAAAAATATTAACATTAACAAATTTATGATATGTAATTGGATATGTTCAAAAGAAATATAAAAGGATAAATTACAAAACAAAAGCAACTAATTTAGAAAAACAGCTTACTAATTTTAAATACTAATAGAGCTAATCCACCAAAGGTTAGCAACACAACAACAAAGCAAGTTATGACATAATGTGAAATTTATCAATTATGATATATTATTCTGAAAGGTAAATAGAGAAAAAATACAATATTGTAATTATATTTTTATATTATCATATTCCTGTCTCTTATACACAT
>CALFOY010000306.1 GCA_937919265.1 uncultured Capnocytophaga sp.
CAGATGTGTATAAGAGACAGTCATAAATCTAATTGATGTAAATTATATTTATAAATTTTTTAACTTAAATTGTTTTTTGACCAAAAATGAGAATAATATTCCTCTCCTTGTTTACTTTTATGCTTTTTTCTTGCAAAACAAATCAAAAAATAGAAGAAAATAATTCAAAAACGATAAATAATTTGATTATTTATTACAAATCTCCTTCCTATTTGGGAAATTTAAAGAAAGAAATAACTAATTATGGAGCAGAAATCATTTATCTGTATTTAAATATTAATACGATAGTGATTAAAATTCCTGAAAATAAATCAATAGATAAAGCAAAACGATATTTTTCTAAACAAAAAGGAGTTTCGGAAGTAGAAAAAAATACTATTATGCATTTAGATGAAAAAAATATAAAATATTAAATAATTTCATATGAATAAATATTTACTTATAACAAGTTCTATTGCTTTGATAGCCTGCAATGAACAACAACAAAAACAAGAAGAAAAAATAATATCTTACCCTGTAATTACGGTTTCTCAAAAAGACATCATTTCTGAGCTTTCTTTTCCTGTGAATATTGAAGGTGTTGTAAATAGTCCTGTTCAAGCTAAAATTTCAGGTTATATAACACAAGTTTTGGTAGATGAAGGGCAGTCTGTAAAACAAGGGCAGCCTATGTTTCGTTTAGAAACTCAAGCATTAAACCAGTCAGCTCAATCAGCAAAGGCTTCTGTTGAGGCAGCACAAGTAGAGGTAAATAAACTTATTCCGCTTGTAGAGAAAAATATAGTTAGTAAAATTCAGCTTGAGACTGCTCAGGCTAATTTACAAAGAGCCAAAGCAGCTTATAATGAAGTAGCAGCTAATATTGATTATTCTGTAGTAAAAGCCCCTGTAAATGGAGTTGTTGGAGAGATAAACTATCGTGAAGGAGCATTGGTAACAGCAAATAGTACAGTGCTTACAACGGTTTCTGATATTAAAGATGTATATACTTATTTTTCAATGAATGAAAAAGAATATTTAAATTTTCTTGAAAATACAGAAGGTAAGAATATTGCAGAAAAATTGAATAATATTCCAAAAGTATCATTACGTTTGGCTAATGGACACGAATATGAACACAAAGGAAAAATACAAGCCGTTATAGGTCAGATAGATACGAATACAGGAAGTATTCAGTTTCGAGCTATTTTCCCAAATCCTGATAAAGTATTGAATAACGGAAATAGCGGTACAATCGTTATTCCAGAGGAGCATAAAAATTCAATCGTTATTCCAGAGGTGGCAACTTTTGAGCAACAAGGTAAAATTTTTACTTACAAAGTAGAAAATAACACTATAAAACAAGCTGTTATTACTATAAGAGAGCGTAGTAATAATTATATAGTTGTAGAAAATGGTCTTAAAGCAGGAGATGTTATTATTGTACAAGGGCTAAATGCTGTAAGAACAGGAATGGTTATAGAGCCTAAACTCGTGAATATGGATAGTTTAGTTAATGCTATCAAACCTATTTTCTAAAATATATTTTTTAAAATGATAAAATGAGGATAAATTATTTTATCCTTTTTTTATATAAAATCTATTTTTGTATGAAATAGAATATATTAATATGAAAAAAAATACTTTAACACTTTTATTATTAATATTATTTTCGTTTTCAATAAGAGCGCAAATAACCATAACAGGCAAGGTTACCGACCATAAAGGGAAACCTTTGGCTAATATTAGGGTATATAACAAGGATAGGAATACCGAGACTTATACAGATAGTTTAGGTAATTACACAATTAAAGCTGATCGCTGGGATATGCTGATGGTGCATTGTTGTACTTTTTGCAAGCTGATTACCGACGAGGAGAAAGCGCAAGAAATAAATTTTGTGGAATCTTTTGAAGGAACTTACAAAGAGGCAGAGGAAGCATATATAAAAGAGATGATAAAGCAGATTCCTCCCAGAGCAATAGCGCGAATTTCAGAGGACTATTGTGCTACACCTCTCTTTGTGTTGGATGGTATGCCTATGGACAAGAAAAAGTTCCGAGAGAAAACAAGCAGGCAAAAGATTTCAAAAGAGATTCATTACCTTACATCAGCAGCAGCTACAGCTATTTGTTGTTCTGGAGCTATCAATGGGGTATTGGTAGCAGTTACTGAAAAAGCTAAGAAGAAATACGATAAACGACAAGCCCGTAAAGCTCAGAAAAAACAATAAGCGATGAACAGACTTATTATATTTCTATTCTTTTTTACGCTTTCCACTATGGCGCAAATAACCATAACAGGCAAGGTTACCGACCATAAAGGGAAACCTTTGGCTAATATTACTGTAAATACAGACGTGATAACTTATACCAATGAAGGGCATTATGCCGCTAATGAGGTAAAAACAGATGCCAATGGTATGTATAAGATACAAGCAAAACAGTGGGATACACTTCACTTTGGTGGTGTGATGGATTGTTATGTGGTGTTTAAAGACACACCTCACCAAGTATATAACCATACTATGGATAGTACCTATATGAGTGGTATTTGTATTGAATATGCTTATGGTTGTGGCATTCTTTTTATACGTAATGATAAGATAGTTAAAGAAAGAGATAGAGAAGCATTCAAAAAAGAACTCCGAAGCGGACAGTTTTACAAGTATTCTGTAATGGAGAAGCAAGAGTTATTTGAGCAATATGGCTATCTCAGTCAATATGGATTAGTAGCTTACACCAAAGATTACTATAACCAACATATCAAGCATAAAAAGAAAAATAAGTAAAATAATAAATGAATGATTAATAACAAACCCTAAACGATTAATTAATTACGTATGAATAGAACCATTTATAAAGGAATTGCGGTTGCTACCATAGCCCTTACCCTTACTGCGTGCGCAGGACGAAAAGCTTACGAACGTCCTAATATTATAGACGAAAAAATTTTCCGTGCAGACCAAGTGCCTACCGATAGCCTAAGTACGGCTAATGTATCTTGGAGAGAAATATTTACAGATACTACCCTACAAAATCATATCAATAAGGCACTTTCTCATAACCTTGATGTACGTGTAGCGATGCAAAATGTAGCTTCTACACAGGCATACCTCAAGCAGAGCAAAGCAGCGCATATTCCTACCATAGCTTTAGGAGCGAATTATACCCGTAGTACGTCTTCTATCAATGCGATGGGCGGAGTAGGAGAGCGTACTTACGGCAATCTATGGGACATTACGGCGTCCGCTTCGTGGGAAGCCGATATCTGGGGTAAGCTCTCTGCACAAAAACGCGCTTCTTATGCGTCTTACCTCGCTACGGTAGAGGCTCAAAAAGCTGTACAATCTGAGGTGGTAGCTACATTGGCAACGGCTTATTATCAATTATTAATGCTTGATGAACAGAAAAAAGTACTTGAAAAAACCATCGATTTTCGTTCTCAGAGTTTAGAAACAACAAAACTTCTCAAGGAGGCAGGCTCTACTACCGAAGTAGCTACCAAACAAATAGAGGCTTTGGTATATAACGCACAAGCGCAACTTATTTCTATCAACAATAGCGTATGGGCATTGGAGAATACCATATGCGTACTCCTTGGCGAAGAACCGCATACGATAGAGAGAACCACGCTTGCCGAGCAAAATTTCCCTACCAACTTCCAGCAAGGATATGCAGTGAAGCTCCTTCAGAATCGTCCTGATGTAGCACGTGCAGAACTCAACTTACGTAACGCCTTTGAGATGACCAATGTAGCCCGTGCCGCTTTCTACCCAACGCTGACACTATCTGCACGAGGTGGATTTTCTTCTACCGAACTCGATACGTGGATATCGGCTAAGTCCATATTTGCTAATTTTGTAGCAGGATTGGCTCAACCTATCCTGAACAGAAGACAAATTCGTACCCAATACGAAGTAAAACAGATAGAACAAGAAACCGCTTTGCTCAACTTTAAGAAAGTTGTACTCTCTGCGGGCAAAGAAGTTTCAGACGCAATGCAACATTTTTCTTCACAAACTGAATTCATTGACCTAAAAACTAAGGAAATGAAAGCCTATCAAGAAGCTACGGACTACTCCAAACAGTTATTTGATAGCGGTATGGTGAATTATTTAGAGGTAATCACTGCCGAAGTAAACCGCTTAAATGCGGAACTTAGTGTTGCCGAATCACAATTTACACGTATGCAATATGGTATTTCCTTATACAAAGCACTTGGTGGAGGTTGGAAATAGTACAAAAAGCATAGGTGAATATATGAATAAATCTTTAAAATAGAATAAAATTCATACATCAACGATGCGTTGAACTATCAAAAAAGATGATTTTTGTAATATCAACGATACGTTGAAGCTTGTTTTCAGAGCTTTTTTATGGTGTATATGATAGGTTGAAGTGTAGAATTTTGTTCAGTTTGGAGAGTAATTGTATTTTCGGGATTAGTTTTTATTTATTTTTATAACAGAATATGTAACTAATAGCTATCTAATAGCTATGTAATTATTTTATAAACGATTTATTATTATGCAAGCAAGAGAAGAAATCCAAGAACTGAACGACCATTTGCAGGCGTTCCCAAAAGCAGAAGATATTTTTGTAAAAGAACAACAATGGCTCAAAAATCATTTTTTGCCACTGATGAGTATCGATTTAGCCGAAATTAATCCCGATTGGGCAGGGCAAAAGGTGTATATGCTGTGTCCGTTTGAGCCTTATAGTGGATGTATAGGTGAAGAAACTAGTAATTACCATAATGAATATACATCTTGTAATTGGTTAGCTTTCCGCCTAACTGACGATGATAAGTTTGAGTTCTTAGGTAACGAAGGATTTTTTAAGAGAACCGCTATTCACCACTGGGATTTTAACTCCGAAACAGAAAAAAAATTTCAAAAAATGAAAGAAAAGTACCTTCAAAACAAGGAAGGTTTTGCCGAATATGGTTATATTCCCTCAAGGAGTTATAAAGATAAAGAAGGCAATATACATAAAGGTAATCTTTTAGATAGATTGGGAGGAGAGATACAATATGCTAATTGGACTTGTGATGTAGAAGATGGTATATATCCAAAGGCTTTTGATATGAAAGTACAAACGAATGAAGATATTGACGATACAGTGGTTTCTATTTCTTATCAAGGAAATCCATTTTACTTTATTGCAGATACTGCAAGTTATAATTGGTGTGGGGGTTATATAGATGGTATCATTATGCTGTATGAGCCCGTAAGCCGTATTGTGCTATATACTTTTGATTATTCGTAAGCGGGGAATGTGGTTTGTGTTGTGTAACTTGCATTTTTTGTTTTTCGTTTCTTTTGTAGGAGAAGAGAATACAAAATAAAATCATTGATATTTAACATTTTTTGCATACCAAGATATTAAAAAAATATATATATTTGGTGCGTTTATTATAGTAAATAATATAAGTAACTTTTAATCTTTTAATAATGAAGGGAAAAATAAAAGGCATTGCTATTGCCAGTTTGCAGAATCACGAACACTATGGGTTCGTAACCGAAGTAAAATTAGCTTTACAACAGGCTAATATTGATTCACTCGCTACCTTGTTGGGCAGGCTAACGCCCTTGGTAGATGAGGAAAATAAGTCGTTGGAGATTGTAGCTAAGAGCGAACATACGCAACGCTTAAAGGAATTGGATAGAAACCGAGATAATATGTTTCGAGGGCTTTCTGCTTGCGTGAATGAATCATCATACAGTCCTACAAAAGACGAAAAAGAAGCGGCAACACTCATCAAAATCTTACTGAAAAAGTATGGGAATATCATTTCTGAGAGCTTCGAGTCACAACATAGTAAGACGGAAAACCTTATCCAAGACCTCCGTAGCGAGAAGTATGCCACTGCTACTAACAAAATAGGGCTTACACGCTGGGTGAATTGGCTAGAAGAAGCCGAGAGTACCTTTATGGAACTCTACCGCACACGTCGCGACGAAAGGGCTTCTACTATCGCAGGTACACGTGCCTTGAAGCTCATTCGCAAGGATTTGAACGGGGTATACCGCGAAATCATCGAACATCTGAACGCTTTGGCAGTCTTACAACCTTCAGATGCACTTACACAGCTTATTGCACGTATCAATATTCATATTGATAAGCTCGTAGCACTGAAAGCTAATAGGTCTACAAGGGCGAAAAAGAGTGTAAAAAATTCTGGTAATAGTGCCAAAGAAAACTAAAAACAATTTAGTTGCACGTATCAACGGTACGTAAATCATTCAAAAAAGAGTAATTTACGTACCGTTACGATACGTTGAAGTTATAAATAAGATGATAAAATTAATAACAACGATAGTTCTGTGTAGTATTTTTTCTTTTTCAAGAGGTCAAAACACACTATCGAATAACGAAAATACAAATATGAAAAAATTATTTTTAACCTCATCATTCAGTTCAGTAGCAAAATTATTTGAAGATTTTGCAGGTGAACCCGTAAAAGGAAAGAAACTAGCATTTATTCCAACAGCAAGTTTGGTAGAAAAAGTGCGTTTTTATGTCGATGACGATAGAAAAGCCTTTGAAAAATTAGGTCTTATCATAGAAGAATTAGAAGTTTCTACCGCTACTACCGAAGAGGTAGCCCAAGCATTAGAGCGGAATGATTATATTTTTATTTCTGGAGGGAATACATTCTACCTAATGCAGGAACTAAAAAAGAAAGGAGCTGACAAGCTACTTATAGAACAAATTAATAATGGAAAGTTGTACATAGGTACTTCAGCAGGTTCTGTCATTGCCTGTCCTACTGTTGAATTTGTTAGTGATATAGATGAGCCCAAAAAAGCTCCTGAACTCACTGATTATTCAGGATTACATTTGGTAGATTTTTACGTTTTACCTCATTATTTGAACTTTCCTTTTAAGGAAGGTACTCAAAAAATAGTAAACGAATATTCACCCAAAATAGATTTGCGACCTATTTCTAACAATCAAGTAATTACTGTTTTAGGTAATGAAATAAAAACACTTTAAAAACCCAAAAGAGGAACTAAAAAATAGTTTTAATGAAGCCCAACATTTTATTACAACAATTAGAAAAAGCTCTCCCTGAGGGAATGCAAATCCCTGAGGAACTCGACAAACTTTACCAGTGGATAGAGGATAACGGATATTATTCAGAGAATGAAGGCATTCGTTATGGCTATCTCTACCCACAAGATAAGCTAAGAGAAAGCTGGAAAGAAGAGGAACGAGAAGGAGGGACTGACATTGCTTTTTCGGTATTAAAAAACATTGACCGTGAGGAAGTGTTGGAGAATTATTACAAAAAACATAAGGATGAAGTAAGACGCCGTTTGCTCGTCTTTGCGCAGAGTGGTGCTGATGGTTCAGAATGTGCCTTGTGGCTCGACGATGAAGGGCATACCCAAATCGTGCATATTGGGTCGGGTTCAGGCTCTATGATGACCTGTATATTGGTGAAAAACGCTTTGGATTTCTTGC
>CALFOY010000307.1 GCA_937919265.1 uncultured Capnocytophaga sp.
CTAACGATTTGGTATATGTGCCTATGGAAGGAGAAATCGCAGAGACAATAGATTTTAATAATCTCAGCAAAGAACAGAAAGAAAGGATTTATAAAACAGTGAGTTTTACAGGAAATCAGTGTTTTTTTGTACAAGAAGCAGTAGCATCTCCTATTGTAAATAAAATGGAGTATTCACCATTGAATAAAATGGAGAGAGATATTCTAGGAACAATGATAAAAGAGGTCTGTATCAAACTAAAAGTAGACCGCCTAGGAAACATCACCAAAGCATAGAAATCTTTTTAAAAACCAATAAACACCCTTTAAACTATGTTATACCGTTCTATTTACATCGGCAATCCTACCCATTTGAAGTTGAAAGATAAGCAACTCAAAATAACAGACCCCACTACCCAAACTGTAAAAGGGAGTGTACCTATTGAAGATTTGGGCTTGCTGATGCTTGACCATTATCAAATTACTGTTTCACATCAGTTATTGCAAGAGTTGATGAAGAACAATGTGGTGCTTATCAGCTGTGATGAAAAACACTTACCCTTAGGAGCAATGCTTCCTTTTAGTGGAAATACTCAATATTCCGAACGGGTGAAAACACAGTTGGAAGTGAGCGAACCTCTTAAAAAACAACTTTGGAAGCAAACTGTGGAATGCAAAATTCAGAACCAAGCTAAGGTATTAGAACATTTAGGAAAGTATGCCGACCCGATGTACGACTATCTAAAAGAAGTAAAATCGGGCGATACAACCAATATGGAAGGCATTGCTGCTCAACATTATTGGAAGTACCTTATCGATTATGATTTTCTAAGAGATCGATTTGGTGAGTATCCTAATCAGTTTTTCAATTTTGGATATGGAGTTTTACTCAGTATCGTAGCCCGCGCATTGGTAGATACAGGTTTACTATTAGTATTAGGAATTTTCCATCGCAATAAGTATAACTCCTATTGTTTGGCAAGCGACATAATGGAACCCTACCGACCCATAGTAGATTTATTGGTAATGGAATGGCTCACAACACATCCTGAAGTAGAAGAACTCAACAAAGAAAGTAAAGCTCATATACTGCAGATGGCAACCCGTGATGTACAGATAGAAAAGAATACCCACCCCTTGATAGTAGCAGTAAAGAACACAGCTTCTTCTTTATACAAATGCTATACGGGTGAAAAGCGACTGATAGCTTATCCTGAATTATGATCATAGCTGACCGATACAATGCTTATAGAATTATGTGGGTATTAGTATTATACGATTTGCCAACAGAAACAAAAAAGATGCGTAAAGAAGCACAGAACTTTCGTGATAAACTCATAAAGGACGGTTTTACGCTCTTTCAGTTTTCGATGTACGTAAGGCATTGCCCTAGTAGAGAGAATGCCCAAGTGCATATCAATCGTGTAAAACAAAACTTACCTCAGTATGGCAATATAGCTATTATGTGTCTAACCGATAAGCAGTTTGGCGATATGGAGTTCTTTTACTGTCAGAGAGAAACAGCAGCTCCCGAAACCTATGTGCAATTAGAGCTTTTTTAAGAAGAATAGGAAAGAGAAAACCTCCTCTTTAGCCTTTGTTTATAAGGTAAAAGAGGAGGTTTTTCAGTACTGTTTTTAAGCAAAACTGATTGATACTAAAACCTTTAAAAGATTGAGGTTGTTATCAATCACAAAACTACAAAATTTGAAAGCAATTCACAACCTTATGTACGGAATGGAATTTATATACTCCAGTTGTTATCAATCACAAAACTACAAAATTTGAAAGCAATTCACAACTGAACTCCATATCTTTGTTGTTTTGTCCAGTTGTTATCAATCACAAAACTACAAAATTTGAAAGCAATTCACAACTTACACATACAACAATTAAAATTTTCTTTTGTTGTTATCAATCACAAAACTACAAAATTTGAAAGCAATTCACAACTACCAGCCAGAGCTATATACTCATCTTCTAGTTGTTATCAATCACAAAACTACAAAATTTGAAAGCAATTCACAACAAGTAACCTTTTCTTTGTTTGTGTGAAATTGTTGTTATCAATCACAAAACTACAAAATTTGAAAGCAATTCACAACTGAAATCAAGCAAAAAACTCTTGAAAGATTGTTGTTATCAATCACAAAACTACAAAATTTGAAAGCAATTCACAACGAAAGGCAATGCTATCAGAAGGCTTTGCTCGTTGTTATCAATCACAAAACTACAAAATTTGAAAGCAATTCACAACACGTTTTGCTGAGGCAAATGGCAACCCGATTGTTGTTATCAATCACAAAACTACAAAATTTGAAAGCAATTCACAACATAACTCATTCATTTTTCACCCCCTTGCTCGTTGTTATCAATCACAAAACTACAAAATTTGAAAGCAATTCACAACCGAAATGCACGAAGATGAAAAACAACATTTGTTGTTATCAATCACAAAACTACAAAATTTGAAAGCAATTCACAACTAATGTTTAATTTATCAAATAGTTCAACAATAAAGCGCAAAGACACAAAAAAAATATTTTATAAGTAACAAAGCATAAAAAAGGTTGCCCAGACTTCTGAGCAACCTCTTTCTATATTCTATTAGATGATTAACTTCCTAAGGTATACCAATGTACGCCTATCAAATATTGAAACTCCGCTGAAAACGACAACCGTACGGCAACTACCAGCAGAAAAGTCAATGCCGATAAGCCTATCTTCTGGTACGTCTTGCTCACGGTGGCAATGAGCATTCCTAATAAAAAAGCTGCCCCTGTGCTCACAATATAAATCAGAGCTAAACTGAAATATGCATCAGGCAGACTCCCTGCAATAAGCATTAACCCCGTAAACGGAAGAACAATGCGTAAGGCACTTTGTAGGCATTCTTGGGGTCTCTCTCTTACAAAGAGATAACTCATAATCACTACACCTGTTAAGTACAGGGGTAGGGTTACCAAATGATCTCCATAGGCTATTGAATTTATAAACAAGTAAAGTGCAATAGCTGAGATAAGTTCTAAAAAGATTTGTACTGACTTTTTCATAATTAAATATTTTAGAATTTTGCGACAAAGTTATAAGATATTCTCTTCTCTGTCAAGTAAGTTAACAAAGTTTAAGATTGTTTTAACTTTTAATTGTAGACTTTGTATTGTTTTTAACAAATTCTAAATAACAACCTTTTAGTATATCAATTTGTTCATCTGAAAATTGTTGTTATCAATCGCAAAACTACAAAATTTGAAAGCAATTCACAACCCATTCGGCGTTGTCGTCTTCCCATAATAGGTTGTTATCAATCATATAGCTACAAAATTTGAAAGCAATTCACAACTATGATTGAAATTTCTCATTGTTAATAAGAACTATAAAGCCCCTAACACTACATTAGGGGCTTCACTTTGTAAAATTAAAACAATTCTAACGATTTAAACACCCTTAGAAATGAGGTGGCAAAAATACAAAATAATATGGACAACAACAAACTTTTTGAATTAAAAATGCCAAAATTTCTCTTGGCATTACAGCCAGAGCTTGAGCAGAAGCCCAATAATTTTCACTTTATCTACTCACCTCATTATCTTACATTAGTATTGTTAATTAGAGAGCGCAGATAGTTCTTAACAAAGAATTACAAGATAAGCCTCAGAAGTTATATGTATGCAATCAAGATGAACACTGTTGTTATCAATCGCAAAACTACAAAATTTGAAAACAATTCACAATACAACGTTATGATTTTTATTTGTTTTTTTAGATGATAATTCTTACCTTTGTACCCTAATTTAATATTAAAAATTATGGGTATTATCGCAACACTTATTATTGGAGCCATCGCTGGATGGTTAGGAGGAACTATCTACAAAGGTAGTGGATTAGGTCTCATCGGCAATATCATTATTGGTATTCTTGGAAGTATCGTGGGATATTGGCTTTTAGGAGATGTGTTTCATATCTCACTTGGAGGAGGATGGATTGGTGCTATCTTGACAGGAGCTATTGGAGCTATTGTTATTTTATTCTTGATAAATTTGATATTTAAAA
>CALFOY010000308.1 GCA_937919265.1 uncultured Capnocytophaga sp.
TTAGTATCCTATTGGCCGATGAAATAGAACGAGAGATAAGTGCATATCAGTTGTGCCTAAAATACAATAATAGTAAGTTGTTTGATTTGAAGGTATATGACCATTATGTAACTTTCTTTACAAAATACCGAACTGCTGACGGCTTATTAGATGATTACAGATGGTAGTCAAAGAGGTGCGTTTTCTATTTATTTGTTGATAAATAAGGATTAGTTAAAGAAACACATTTGTATAAAAATGTTACTATAACTGAAAAAGGAATCAAGTATTTGCAAGAAAATATAGCTAGATTGAAAATATTATCTTTATAAAACAAAGAACTATGAGCCTACTTGTTTAGTAACATTTAGACCAATGTCTCATTGATAAAGATTTATATTATAACAATAATACCATTCCTATTCCTTTCATTTCTTCGGAGTATATAGGATGCAAACTTATTTTGGTTGATGTTTTTTCAGCTTTATCTCCAAAAAATATTTTTTGAGTAACAGGGAATAACCAATATGCTGCTTTTGCACTAAGTATGCCTATTCCCGCTCCTGCTAATACATCTGATGCCCAATGTCTATTATTTCGAATACGCATTATTCCTACAAAAGAAGCAACTACATATCCGCTTGAAGCTAATAAAAAATCAGAGTCTTTATATTCTTGATAAAAAATTTCTATCCCTGTAAAGGCTGTTGCTGTATGCCCTGAAGGGAAAGAATTTCGAGTAGATTTATCTGGTCTTAAATCTCTGACAGTATATTTTAAACCATTGACTGCCACTGCCGTTATAGCATATGCTGTAGCTCCAATAAGCATTCTTTCTTTTATAGAATGCTTGGCAGGAACTCCCAAATTACTCATTGCAAAAACACTTGCAATAGGGGCATATTGAAGGTAATCATCTATTTTAATTTTCCCTTTTACATAATCCGTTGTATTTTTTTGTACAAAATGATTGAACTCTGTATTTCTTGCAATAACTCCCAAAGAGAAAAGACTCACAGGCGCTATAAGCTGTTTGGCTTTAAAAGAATATGGATTTTTTGCTATACTATCTTGGGAAAGAGAGTCTATTTGAGCATTTATTATTATTGAATAAAAAGAAAGGAAGCAAAAAATAAGTATCTTTATCATTTTCTAATTAATTTTAAGGCACAAAGATACAAAAAAATAAATACAAGAAAAATGAACCTTAAAAGACCATTTTTCTTGTATTTTATTTAATGAAAAGAGAAAAGATTATTTAAAACTTTCGTCAGTAACTTTATTTATTTCATAACTATCCGCAGTAAGGGTTATATCCATTCCTACCATATTTTGAACGTATTTGAAAGGATATTTTACACCTTCAACTTCTTTATAATCAGAAGAATATTTAGAAATAATCATTTCACCATTTGGTGTTTTTTGTTTGGTTACTTCTCCTATTTTTAGTCCTGTTTTTGCGTTATAGTAATAAGTTGTATTTCCTTTTTCTATCGCATAAGCATCTTCTCCGTTAATGTTTTCAATGCCTAAGAGTTTTGCATTTTGGTTGGTAAATTCAAGTTCAGGAAAAACACGGCTTTCAGAAAGACTTTTTTTCATTTCATCTGGCAGATCCATTTTTTGCCCTTGTTGTTCAATATAGCCTGTTTGCCCGTCAAATACAATTTTTTGTATTGTCATTCCCATTGTTTGAATACTTGAAAGCATTTTCCCTTTGGCAATAATGTTATGAAATTTCAATTCTTGTCCTTGTACATTGGCTGAAGAATGAATAGTAATTGCATTTACTTTTTGAAGTTTTTCTTTTCCTCCAATAAGGTCTATATATTTTTTAACTACACTTTCTACAGAGGCATTTTTATCCATTTTAGGAGTTTCTGGCTTTGTTGTTTTATTTGCATATTTATCAAAATAGAAAACAGGCATAGCTTTCCCGTTGAATTTTAAAGCCTCTAAGTTCTCTGCTACTTCACTAGCTTTTCCTACAATAACTACACGTAAATTATTGAATTTTATATATTTATTAGCTACTCGTTTTACATCTTCAGCAGTAACAGCTTCAATGTTTTTAATATAGTTTTGATAGAAATTTTTAGGTAATTTATAAATTTCTTTATTCAAAGCAAAGCGAGCTATTGTACCAGGATTTTCAGTAGACATAATGAATGAACCTAAGTAAAGAGCTTTTGCTTCGGCTAACTTATCAGCAGGAACATTTTCTTTTTGTATTCTTTGTATTTCCTTAAAAATTTCTTCAACAGCACGAGCTGTAACCTCATTTCTTACTTTGGTAGAAACGCTGAATGTAGCATCTGTCCATTTGTTTGCATCAATAGAAGAACGAGCGCCGTAAGTAAATCCGTTTTGCTCACGAAGATTCATATTGATGTAGCTTCCAAATCCTCCTCCTAAAATATAATTCATTATCAAAGCTGGGAAATAATCTTTATCGCCCATTTTGAGCTTTTCTAAGTTAAAAATATTAATTTCTGACTGAACTGCATTGGGTACATCAACTAAATTAACTTGTGTATATTGAACATCTTTTGGAGAATATATAGATGTCTGTAAAGCTTTAGATGGTAACCATTTCAAGAAATATTTTTCTACCATTGTTTTTGCTTCTTCTGGTTTAATATCTCCTAAGACAACCATATAAGCATTCGCAGGAGAAAAGTTTTCTTTATAGAATTTTTTTACATCATTTAGAGTTATTTTTTTAAGAGATTCTTCTGTTTGGAATTTCCCATATGGGTGATTTGTTGTATAAACCAAAGCATCATTTACTCTTCCTGCAATAGCTTGTGCACTATTCTCACCTACTTTCAGACCTTCTATAGCTATTGTACGTTGTTTATCAAGCTCTTCTTGAGTAAAATTAGGATTGAGAGCAGCATCAGCAAAAAGTTCCAAAATACGAGGAAAATAACGTGTAAGAGAGCTTGCACTTCCTCCTTTTGCAGACAGAGAAACATCTGCTCCAAGAAAATCTACCTCTTCATTAAAATCATCTTTACTAATAGTTTTTGAGCCATTCCCCATCAAGGCAGAAGTAAGGTCTCCTACTCCTGGAATATTTCTCTCATCAGAAGGAGGAGTATCCATAGTTAAGCGAATGGATACACGCGGTAGTTTATGATTTTCTACAACTAAAAGAGTTATTCCATTTGCTAATTTATATATAGCGGGCTCTCCTAAGTTGATAGTAGGTATTTTGCCAGATTCTGGTATTTTATTCGGGTCTATTTGTGCATTCATAAAAAGTGAAGTGAGCAATAAAGATGCTGTTATGAATATTTTTCTCATTTCTTTATCGTTTTTTAGTTAGACTTTGGTTGAGGTAAATAATCCATATTCAAACGTTGGTTTGGATTAAGATATTTTTGAGCCACACGGCGAATGTCTTCTCGTGTTACTTTACGGTAAAGTTCCAATTCTTTATTTATACGATTTGTATCCTTAAAGAAAATATAATTTGTAGCCAAAGAATGTGCTATACCTTGCATTTTTGAATTTGAACCTACAAAAGAATTTTCAAACTGATTTAGCAATTTTTGGTATTCTTTCTCTGAAATTAGTTCTGTTTGTAAGCGTTTTATTGCTTCATCCATATCTTTACCCAATTTCTCTAAAGAAGTGTTTCCTAATGGAAGAACCCCCATCATATAAATTCCGTAATCCTCTTGTGCTAAATTGAATGCAAATACTTGTAATGCTTCTTTTTTCTCATCTATCATTTCTTTATACAAACGAGAAGATTTACCACCTGTTAATATTTGAGAAATAAAATCAAATGTTATTGCATCTTCATCTGTTTGTTTTGGGGTTCTATAAGCATATGCTTTTAACGGAATGCTTATATTTGCATCATACTCTGTTACTTTTATTTCTTTTGTAATAGGCGCTTCTTGCGGGAAGTTTCTTACTGGTTTTTTACTACGATTTTGAATAGGAGCAAAATACAATTCTATCCATTTTTTAGTTTGATCTTTATCAAAATCACCTGTTACTACCAATACTGCATTATTAGGGTTATAATACGTTTCGTTATAACGTACAAAGTCATCTAATACAGCAGAGTTCAGGTCTTCCAAACTTCCTATTACAGATTGTTTATATGGGTGTTTTTCAAACAAATGAGGAGTTATTGCTATTTGGTACATTATTTTACCATATGGAGCATTATCCATTCGTTCACGTTTTTCTTCTTTTACTACTTCTTTTTGAGTATCTACGCCTATTTTATTAATCACAGGATGAAGCATTCTTTCGGCTTCCATCCAAAGACCAAGTTGCAAATTATTTGAAGGAAAAACTTCATAATAATACGTTCTATCTGTGGTAGTATTGGCATTATTTTGCCCTCCATGAGAAGAAACTATTGACATCCATTTTCCACGTTCAATGTTTTTAGTTCCTTCAAAAAGCAAATGTTCAAAGAAATGAGCAAAACCCGTCTTACCAGGAATATCGTCTTTAGAACCTACGTGATACATAACCCCCGTTGTTACTACGGGTACTGAGTTGTCTTGATGTAGTATAACATGTAAGCCGTTAGGCAAATCATACTCTTCAAAATTAATTTTCTGCGCCATAGCTATCCCTCCTGATAGTAATAAAACATTTAGTGTTAAAAAATATTTCTTCATAAAATAAAAGTTTATGTAATTATCTCGCAAATTTACATTTTTTCTCTAATATATATTAAATTTTAACTTTTGTTTAATGATTTAAATCAGTTTATAGTCTATTTTTTAATTATTTTTAGCTAAAAACAATTAATTCATTAAACAAAAATAAAATTATCCCATATTTTTATTCTATTTTCTCATAAAATCATCTCTTTATAAGGAATAATTTTTAAATATCCTTTAGAAGAAAAATAGTCTTTAACATACATCTCTTCCCCAGTTGCAAGAATAAAATCTCCTCCCCAAGCCCCAAGACTTTTTATACTTCCTTGAAAATCAATAAAATACAAGGATTTTACGCAATTCATATTCAGCAAAGAAGACACAATCTCTTCGTGCTTGTCTATCATTTCACAAAAAGCTGAATACGAAGGAAAACGAAGCATATTTTCTGTAATTTCTGTAATTTGTTCAATTGCTTTACTTTTATTCTTCTTATTCTTACGATATTGAGCAATCCCTTCTCGACTATTTTGTTTTTGATTAAGATAAATAAAAAATAATTTATCTTTAAAATCTATCTGAAAATCAACAGGATATACTTTTCTCTCCTCTCCAACTAACTGATACAAAATAGGAGAATTTGCCATAGCACAAGCTACATCATAACCGCTCCCCCCGAAACTATCTGTTAGTAATTGATACGGATTAACTCCCGCCCATTGAGCCACTAAACTAATCAATGTTGAAGAAGAGCCTAATCCCCAATCTCTTGGAAATTCTAAGTACGTTTCTACAGAAATATTTTTTGTAAGTTCCTCAAAATAAGAGCTTTGGCTATATGCAGATAGAATAATTTTCTCCAAATTTTGAGTAATAGAATTTTCACTTTGTACAAATAACTCATCTTCAAACCATACAGAGCCATCATTGTTTATACTTTTCCAAAAAAAACCTTTTTTTTCACTTTTTTTAGCTAAAAGAGTTTGTCCCTTTCGAGTAGGAAAAGCAAGGCTCAATGCCCCATCTAATACTAAATATTCTCCTGTTAAAAGTAATTTTCCATTCGCTCGTATCATTATTTTGTTTTTAGAGCAAAGTTACGAAATTATTTTTATAAAAAATGTTTCTTCTTCTTTTTATACAAAAAACTAAAAATCAATATATTATAAAATATCTTTTGAAAAATATTAAAAATAAACAAAAAATTACTTGTTTATTAAAAAAATAATCGTACCTTTGCATTCGAATTTTTAAGGTTACTAATTTTTGCGGGTGTGGTGAAATTGGTAGACACGCCAGACTTAGGATCTGGTGCCTCACGGTGTGAAGGTTCGAGTCCTTTCACCCGCACAACTCTCAGAGAAATCTGAGAGTTTTTTTATGCTTTATTCTTAACTGTTTTTTGTTGATTGTGTTTAAGTTTTATTTTTAAAATTTCAATTGTACTACAACAGGAAAATGATCTGATGGATATAATCCTTCAATTCGTTCAGATATTGTTTCATATTTTTTTACTTTCATTTTTCCTTTTAGAAAAATATAATCTATACGCCCTTTTAAAGGTTCATCTAGCTTAAAAGCATTAAAAGTATCCTCAAAGGTCATTTTATTTGTCTTTGAATGCTGTGTATCATACATTTGAGAAGTTATTTTTATAACTGCAGGATTATTAGGGTACATATTAAAATCTCCCATAAGAATAACTTTCCCACCATTAGTTATCTCTTTTATCTTTTGCAAAATTAAATCTGCACTTTCTAGCTGAGCCATTTTCCCCTCGTGATCAAAATGAACGTTAAACACCCAAAAAATGTTCTTCTTATCTTGTAGTTTTACCCAAGAACATATTCTGTTACAACAGGTTGCATCCCAACCTTTTGATGGAATATTTGGAGTTTCTGAGAGCCAAAAATCACCTTTTTCAAGAAGTTTAAATTTTTCTTTTAAGAAAAAAATAGCCGAATGCTCTCCTGCTTCTTTACCGTCATCTCTTCCTATTCCTTCTCGTTGAAACTCAGGAAAATGCTGCTCTAAATCTTTCACTTGATGTACTAACGCTTCTTGAACACCAAAAATATCAGGTTTTGTATTTTCTATTATAGTAAAAACCTTCTCTTTTCTATTACCCTCTGTCCAAGAATTGATTCCGTCAAAGTTATTATCATAACGGATATTATAACTCATTACTTTAACATTTTGCCCTAAACAAAAAATAGGTAAAATGTTTATTAAAAATAGAATTACCTTCATTATTTATTAATTTAAAGAATAAAAAATTAGCTTACTTTCATCTACACAAAGGTACAAAAAAATATCTGGAATGAGAGTATTTCCAGATATGATATTCCTAATTCTTTTTATAAAACCTCTATTTTTAGAATATTTTTTGTTTTTTCATTGATTTTATATCGCTCATCAGCACGTTTTTCTACAACCCAAATGATATTATCTTTTTGGTCTGTTAATATCCATTGATTTTCTTTATCTAAAAGAGAATATTTTTCATCTTTGAAGAATTTACTAAGAAGTTTTTTTTGATATTTCATTCCAAATGGATAAAAATAATCCCCTTCTTTGCGTTTTCTTAACCGTAATGGGTAAGAAAGAAGGTCGTTATCAAGATAAATAATCTTATTATTTGTATTTTCTATTTGTTTTACGATAGAAAAAGTCATTTTTATTGGACTTTCTATTTGTTTTTCTTCTTTTTCTATATGGAAAATAAGATTTTCTTTATCCGAATTTCGTTCAGTAATCTCCCACTTACCGTGATGCTGTATAATTCTATGAGTTTCTGAAAAGATTTGTTTCCCAGAAGGAGCAAATACAAATTTATCTAACTCATCTGCATTATTGAAATTATATTTTTTGAATAATTCAAATAAAATATACTTTCGGTTAGGGTTATCTTTAAGTTTATCTATTAGGAAAATAGTATTTGGTTGGGTAGAAAAGCATTCTTTTGCTATATTATTTATTTGTTGAATAAGAAAATTTTGTGTTTGAGATAGATTTTCCTGTGTTTTTAGAAAATTCTTTAAAAAACTTGGGTGTATTTCTTTTAAAATAGGAGAAATATGATGCCTTATCTTATTTCGAGTATAATGATCGGTAGAATTAGAACTATCCTCACGCCATTCTATATTATTTTGAAGTGCAAAAATAGAGATTTGCTCTCGTGAAAAGGGTAGGAGAGGGCGAATAATGTTTTGGTTACGCATCGGGATTGATAATAATCCTTGAAGCCCTGCTCCACGAGATAAATTTATTAAAAAAGTTTCAAGCATATCATCTGCGTGATGAGCTGTAGCGATAAAATCACATTGTTTTTCTACTAAAACTTGTTGAAACCAATGGTATCTAAGCTCTCTTGCTGCCAATTGAGTATTGAGTTTATGCTGTTTTGCGTATTTTTTAGTTTGAAAACGAATAACTTCTAATGAAATATTTTGTTTTTCGGCAAATTTTCTTACAAAAAGCTCGTCTTCATCACTTTCATTACCTCTCAATTGAAAATTACAATGTGCTAAATGTAGTTTTATACCTATTTCTTTTAGTAAAACAGCTAAGACCATACTATCTATGCCTCCACTAATAGCCAAAAGGATTTTTTTATCTTGAATATCAGGAAAATTAGCAGAAATATGTTTTTGAAATTCTGAAATCATTCGTAAAAAGAATAAAGAATTATAGGATATTTTGAATTATCTATATAAGTGGCTACTTTGTCAAAAAAAGCAAGAGAAAGGGTAGGGCAGCCCCAACTCAAACATATTTTTTTATCTGTTTCTTGGTCTGGTATACAAGAGAAAGAATGTAGAACAATGTATCTTTTCTCTACATTGCTATTGGTCTTGTCTAGGCCTTTTAGTTTATATGCTTTTCCAAATTGTCCATAGTAGCTTTTGCCTATCTCACACTTGCCGAGAGAACTTTGTAAAGAATTTTCTATATTACTAAATTGTAATTCATTCTTACCTTCTACTTCGGAGCCTTGCCCGTGAATAACAATACCTTTGTCTAAAACCTTATTTGTTTCCAAATTATAAATAAAAAAACGAAACTTACCGATAGGTTTACTAA
>CALFOY010000309.1 GCA_937919265.1 uncultured Capnocytophaga sp.
CCCTTAACAGAAAAAGAGCAACAGGATATTCTGACAGAATGGGAAGAGGAACCTACCGTAAACCTTGAAGATGAAGAAGAGGATTTACGCAGCTATCGAACAGAGGAAGAGGATAATGATTTTGCTATGGGGCTTTCATTTGAGGACTTGGAAAAAGTAGCTACTTTCCTCTCTGAGGGCAAAGAAGAGGTTACCTCAGAGAACATAGAGCTACTACAAAAAGTAGAAGGTACCAGCCTATTAGAAGCCATAGAAAAAGCCTTACCCCAAGCTACTCTTAAAGTGAGTGCACTCTTGGAGAAGGCGTTGCCTAAAACTGTAGAGAGTAAAACGGAGTTTGATATTAGGGAGTTTGTGTAAACCTTAAGATAGAGTTCGTTGGCATATTCCATCATAAAAATAGTTAATAATAAATTCATCAAACGGCAGTAAATTATTTAAGCTATGAATTATTTTTTCCCTTCCAATATTATTAAACTGTGTAATGATTTCTGATATTTCCACAGAATCATCTTCAAGATTAATCAATCCTGAATCTTGAATTTTTCTACTTATCATTCTAGGTAGTCCATATTCTTCTAATTGAAATACTAATTTAGGAAGAAATACATTTGCTGCTTTCCCTATAAATAAAGAAATATCAGGTGATGTTGAGTCTAATGATTTTTTTAGTATATTTATAACAGAAAGAGTTGAACATAGATTATAAGATAGGTATCGTTCAGCAGAAAACAGATCTTCATAACTGATACCAGAAAGTTCAGAATAAATCTCTGCGATAGAACGAGTCCAGTTATATGGCATCTTCCAAATAACAATTTTGATAAGTTTGGACATATTCTTATCCCCAAGAAAATTTACAACATCCAAAATAGGTTCCCTCCAATTATATGTATTTGTTGTCGCCAATGCACTATACCCTTTAGGCCAATTAGGATCCGATTTCAACTTTTCTATAAGTAATTTAAGAATTCGTTGGTCACAAGATTTAAAAATAGATAGTTCTCTTATTTGATGAAAATTTTCAGCTCCTAACGCTTCTATCATAAATGCCTCATATTTTTTAATATGATTTTTTTGTTCTTGGTTTATCTCGATTCCGGGATCTTCAGAATTCAAAGATTCTACTACTTCGTCAGGAAAATCGATTGTTAAAGTTGTATTTTCTTGTATGGGTGGCTTCTCTAAGAGATAAACTTTTCCAACAAAATACTTGAACATACGGCCTGCTCGACCAACAACATTTCGATATGTAAAATAGTCAAACTTACTTGGTCCATTTTTATTAGACCAAACAACAACCTGCTCTGCTTGTGTGTTAACCCCTTCTATAATTGAAGAAGTAGAAATAATTGTGTCAAGTCCTTCCCTGCTTTCAAATAACTTTACTTGTATTTGACTTAAAGACCTGTGCATTTTCCCATTATGAATACCAATACCTCGCTCACTTAATTGGCATAAAGAAAAAGAAGCTCCATAATTAACTTTTAACCAATCATTAAAATCCTTAAGTAATATCGTTTCCTTTTTTGATAGACTATCCACAAGAATGTTACTAACTTTATTAACATTATTGTAACTTCCTGCATAAACCAGCGTTTTTGATGTGTTGTTTTGTAAGATATTGATAAGATGATTCTCTTTGAACTTATCAACATTTTCATTATTTTTTCGTTCTTCATATATCTTTGTAGTTTTTGTGATGACTGTTTTGAAGTCAGTCAATCTCATAAACTTCATACCTTGAGTAAAAACGTTATCGGCTATTTTGTGAATATTTGGAGCTAGATAATATTTCTGGCGTGATATTTTTCCAAGTTCGATAATGGCACTAAGTAAAGAAGAACTTCTATCATCGTCAAACATTGAACTCACTTTATAAAATTCATCAACAATAAGCATATCAATTTTTTCTAATTTATCAAGATAAACAAAAGAACGTTCTTGAGGAAAAATAAAAATATTACGTTCTGTAATAGTAGCATCTGTTGTCGTGATAATTTTATATTTATGTGAGAATTTATGTTCAATTCTACGGCGTGTTTCATCAGCTAAAGCAATTGTAGGTACTATTATAACAACGTTTTCTGGCTGGCTTATAGCAATAAAAGCATCTATAATAAAGCTCTTACCAAAACTTGTTGGTGCACTAACTGCAATATTATCACCTAATAGAAGTTGTTTCAGGACATGTGATTGAGCACTATGAAGTGTAACTGGAGTTTTATCCCCAACATTAGCTTTAAATGCCTCAACAACGACTTGGTCTTCCCATAAAGCCGTCTTAGTGTCTATATAAGGGAATAACCCCACCTCTCTGATAACATGATTGACAAGAGGGGTATATTCATTCCCATCACGTCGCAACTTATCTAACAAATTAATAACCATTGATCGAGCTTCTTCTTTATTGCCATTCTCTATCAAGGTGTTAATTTGTACACATTCTTCAAATATTTGAGTGTTAAGCATCTTCCTTAATCTGTTTAGCTCGTTCTATAAAACAATTAACAATATCCTCTTTTTGAGGTACAGGAAATAATATTAAATGAAATTGGATATTTTCATAACCATAAATATTTTCTTTCTCTTGTTTGTTATTCTGCGACACAAAGTACTTCTGAGCTCTATTTAGATGAAAGTCTTTTATATCGTTTAAATAGTTATCTGTCAATTTTGTAGCATCATTAGTTATTTTGCACTCATGAAGCAATAAAATAGGGACATGAAGTCTTTTTCTTATCTCATCAATTGATGTGTCCCGACGAAGAATCGTTTGGACATTCTTTCTGACATCAGGATCAGGAATAACATACTCTAAATCTTTAATACTTGTAATAATAGAATTTTCTTTTTTAATTTTATCTGTACTAATTGTATCAAAAACAGAGTTTATAGGTTCATACATTCTTTCATCAGCAATGTCATTATAAAATTTAGCTTCTCCTAGCCACAAAGAAAAATCACCTTTATCATCCAAAACAATATGAACACTATCTGCTCCTTTTGCATTATCTTTAGGATTCTGTTTGTAAAATATCTTTGGAACAACAGGCAATGCATGATAGTGGTAACGCATAATTCCATATAAAACAATTTCTGCAATTTCACTACCTTTCCCGTTATCTTTATCAACAAGTCGAAGATTTTTTATAGACTCTGTTAAGGTTGTATATGGTGATTCAGAATAAAGATTATCACGATCCTCTGCAGATAATCCTGTTTGAGCTATATTATTGAAAATGAATCTATGAAATTCCTTCTCCCTCCATTTTCCATCCTCAAAACCATTTATAACGGATAATATAAAATCGTTTTTGCTTAAATTAGGCATTGATAATCCTTGATTTATGTCCCAAAGACTTTTATTGATTACTATATCAAAATTTCCTATTTTCTGCATAGATAGTTATTGTTTATTATCCGTAAAAAATTGTAATTAAAAGTTTTGCAAGTAAAAAGACTTACCAAAGTTATGCAAAAGTACTCATTTCAATGAAATAAAC
>CALFOY010000310.1 GCA_937919265.1 uncultured Capnocytophaga sp.
TTTCTAGTATAACTAATTTTGCCCATTGTAGAAAAATAGCTTTATATTCATCAATAATTGGTTTTTTCTTATTATATAAAAAGGATAAAAATAAAGTAATAATTACAAAACAAATAGCTCCTGGGATAGCAAAAACAGGAGATAATTTATGATGAAAAAATCTATAAAGGCCTAATCCTGTGAAACTTCCGTATAATATAATGTAATGTATAATATAAATAGAAAATGTATTTTGTCCAATGGTTTGTATAGTTTTTGAAGTAATTATATTTCTCATTAATATAAAAAATGCAAAAACAAACAAGACATTTCCTATACGTTTGAAAAGATAATCATTCGTAGCTATAATATGTAGTGTTTCTATGTTTGTTATTTTGTATAAAAAGTTAATCCAACTATCTGAAAATAAGAAAAATACTCCAAAAATCAAACATAATAAGATACTTACATTATATACATAATTCTTATTTCTATAATGATTAAATAAATACCCCATAAAAGCTCCTAATGAAGCATACCCAAACCAAGGAAATATAGTAAATACAGAACCATTTGCCTTAGTAAAATAATTAGCAATTGTAATAGGTAAGTATTTGTAATTGAGTTGGTTATAAATAGGTTCGAACGCGAACAAAATAATTGTTATACAGAAAAGTGTAATGGGGATTAATCTCTTATTATTTTTGTATGAAAATAAATAAATACTTATTAAAAATAAAAGAGAAAGACCAATACAATGTAAAACATCAACCATTTGAGCATTAAAATCTATATAGTCAGAAAATAGATTAAAAATATTAGCTCGTAATAAATATCCTGTGATAATCAATAAAAAACCTCTACGAATACCTTTTTGTACCCGAATGTGGTTCCATCCCATTTTGTTAGGGTCTTGTTCTTTTATTAATAAAAACATAAAAATAAAACCAGAGATAGTAAAGAAAACAGGAGCAGTCATTCCTCTGAAATAGAGCCAAGTAGAGAAAAATATATTGTTTTCATCTCTGAATGAATTAGCTAGAAGTCCATCAATAAAATGCCCTTGAAGCATCATACATATAGCAAATGCTCTGATGACATCTATAAACGTAAGCCGAGGCAATTGAGGTTTCATTGTTAAAAAATGATAAAATTAATGGTTTTGTAAAAATGGATTAAAGGTTTTTTCGTGAATAATTGTTGTTGGTTTTCCGTGTCCGCAATAGACTTTGGTGTCATCTTCAAGGGTAAAAAGTTGATTTTTTATACTATGTATCAAATCGTTTAGATTTCCTTTGTAAAGGTCTGTTCGACCAATACTATTAAGGAATAAAACGTCTCCTGAGATTATAAATTTTTGTTTTTCAGAATAAAAAGCAATACTGCCAGGAGAATGACCTGGTACAAATTTGATATTCAATTCATTATCATCTAAATATAAACTTGTGTTTTCTTCTAAAAAATTAGTTTCTCCATCAAATGAAGGAAATTCAAAACCAAATCGACGAGCATCATCAGGGCATTTGTCCAAAATTTCCTTTTCAAGCCGATGTAAATATACAGGTACTTTATAAGTATCATAGGCCCATTGTAAGCCAAAAATATGATCTATATGGGCGTGTGTTAGAAGTATTTTTGTGATATTTAGAGAATTATTTTTTATAAAATTTCTTAAAATAGTACTTTCTGTATTATTAAAACAACCTGGGTCTATTAAAAAAGCATTTTTCTGTTCAGAATATATAAGATAGGTGTTTTCAGAAAAGGGATTGAATGTAAAAGAATGAACTGTAATCATTTCCTATATTTTGTGCAAAGGTACTAAAATTTTGTAGGAAAGAATGAAAAAACTGATATTTTTCAGTTTTGTAAATAAAAAAATCCGCTCTTTTTTTTGTAAAGAGCGGATTATCAATAAGATAAATGAAATTATTTTATAATTGTCATTTCATCAACAATGTGTTTTGCATCAGAAAAAATATCAATAACCCATAGAACATAACGGATATCAACATTTATAGTTCTTTGTAATTTTTTGTCAAAAATAACATCGCCTGCCATAGCTTCTATATTTCCATCAAAGGCTAAACCTATGAGTTCTCCTTTTCCATTCATTACAGGAGATCCTGAATTTCCGCCAGTAATATCATTGTTAGAAAGGAAATTAACGTGCATTGTACCATCTTTGTCTAAATAACGTCCAAAATTATTCTTTTCATAAAGTTCAATCATTCGTTTTGGCATATCAAACTCTGGGTCTTTTGGGTTGTATTTTGCGATTAAAGAGCTAAAAGTGGTATAATAATTTTTCTTAACATTATTTCTTTTATCTTTTGGTAAAGATTTTACTTGTCCATAAGTAAGGCGTAAGGTAGAATTTGCATCAGGATATAAGATTGTGCTAATTTTTGAATCTTGCATTCCTTTTACAAACTTACGATATGCTTTTTCGTATTGGTCATTAAGTTCTTCCATTTCTTTAGATTTTTCATAGAATTTATCTAAAAGAGCATTAGAAAGCAATAGAAGAGGGTCTTCATTTAGTATTTTTTCATCAGGATTATTAGTAAATGCATTAAGTTTTTCTTTTGAAGCAAAAATACTTTTCTCAAAGGCATCATTTACAAACTTAACTAAATCTCCATTGTATTCTGTTTTAATTTTTGCTACATATTCAGGAATATTTTTGCCTTTTGTAGCATAAAGTTGTAGCATATTAGCTAATATTTCTTTTTCAACAAGAGTAGACATTTGATCATAAATGGAAAACATTTGTTGAAATTTGTAAACAGCTTGCATTCTATCTAAATGATTACTTTTTGCAATTTCCTGAAGTTCGGGGCTTATATTTGATGGCAAAGAGAAAAAAACAGAGCCTCTATTGAAGGTAAATAAATAATTTTCATCAGCAATTTTTTCGTTTGTTTTTTCAAAATAATTAGCCATCTGAGGTAAAATGTTGCCATATTTAGCAATATTTTCAGGTTTATTTGCCCATTTCTGGAATTTTCTCTCATTTTTTTCCTTAGTTGATGCTGTTTTATGAGCTGTAAGGGCATCAATCATCCCTTGTCTATTTTTCCAATAATTGGCAATTTGAGAATATTTTGAAGCATATAAGAGTCTTATACTTTCATCTTTTGAAGCATATTTGTGAATAGCATCCATAGCTACTTTAGAGCCTTCTACCCAAGCAGGATAAGCATAATTTACTTTTTGATTTACCCAATATGATGATTCCCAACGGTTTGTACGTCCTGGGTAACCCATTATCATAGCAAAATCATTTTCTTTTACTCCATTAAGGTTAATAGAAAGGTGTTTTTTGGGTTTCATAGGAATATTTTCAGCTGAATAAGGTGCAGGATTTCCGTTTTTATCTGTATAAACTCTAAAAACAGAAAAATCTCCTGTTTGTCTTGGCCATTCCCAATTGTCTGTATCTCCTCCAAATTTACCAATACTTTCAGGAGGTGTGCCTACTAAACGGACGTCTGAAAAATCTTGATATACAAAGTAATAGAATTCATTTCCTTGGAAAAAAGAACGAACAGATACTACATATTTTCCATTTTCACTATTTTCTCTTTGTATTTTTGCAGTTTCTTGATTGATAGCTATTTCTCTTTCTTTTTCAGACATTTCAGGCTTTAATACAGAAAGCATTCTATCAGTTACGTTATCCATACGAACAAAGAAACGAACAAAAATTCGTCTTGGAGCTAGTTCATCTTTTTTTGTTTTAGCCCAAAAACCATCTCTCAAATAATTGTTCTCAGGAGTAGAAAGCTCAGTGATATTTGCATATCCACAATGGTGGTTGGTTAAAATTAATCCATCTTTTGATATGATACTTGCTGTACAACTACCATTGAATTGTACAATAGCGTCTTTCAAGCTATTATTGTTTATACTATAAATTTCTTCAGCTGTCAATTGTAGTCCTTTTTTCTGCATATCTCGTTCATTAAGACGCTTTATAAACATTAAGAACCACATACCTTCATCAGCTCTTACTACTGTAGGAGCTGTCTCTTATACACATCTCCGAGCCCACGAGACCGTACTAGATCTCG
>CALFOY010000311.1 GCA_937919265.1 uncultured Capnocytophaga sp.
CTCGGAGATGTGTATAAGAGACAGCTTTTATAAAAGCCCGTGCAGCAACGCACGTTTGTGTGGGGCTGGTAATATATCAATGTTCTGCCTATCTATGTAGTAGAATTACTACAAAAATCAAAAAACTTGAACAAGCCTTTGTAAGACTGAAAAATCTTTTGTAGCTTTGCCCCATATTTAATTTAAAATCATTAAAGATATGGTAATAGCTGTTCTAAGATAAAAACAGCTTTATCATAGGAATGGTTTCATATCTAACAAGATTGTTAAATCTGACTCTAAAAATACTGACTTAGTAAGGAGGTAAAACCTCATCAGTAAGTGCTAAAATACCACTAAAGAAAGAAAAGCAACAGTAACCTCAAGTGGATACTTCTATTGAAGGAAGTATCTTAAAATTAAATTAGAAAATGGCAACAAACCCTATTGAACAACGTATCAAGCAAATAGTAGATGAGTGGGACATTTCAAAAACAGACTCCCAAGCACGTATAGTGCGTATACTCTCTCAAAGAGATGAGCAGGATATAGTAGATACTTTCTTTACTTATATGATTGCTACAGATACTGATATTATGGATATTGCTTTCCATTTCGATGCAATGTATACCAATGATGAAGAATATACTAAATCTCTGTTAGAGGAATTAAAAGAAACTATCACCATTTGGAATACAAATCAAAAAGAGGTAGGAGAAGACGAACAGGAAACTTCCGAAAAAATTGATTGGGAAGTAGATTACAATATAGGAAAAGAAATGGGATGGGCAGGTGTTTTTACAGCTAATTTCAATAAATTGGTAATGTTCCAGATGTGTTGTTGAAATTTCAATATCCTAATAATCAATACAATACAAAAGAACTGCCCCACTATTTTTCTTTATTCACTATAGAGATAAGAGTTTTTCAAGCCTATAATGCGCTCTAAATAGTGTAAAGAGACACCTAATGTTTCAAATGTGTTGTTAAAATTTCCGCACCGCTGACAAGCTCGGTAACCTCTATGAAACAAAGGACAAGAAAGACCGCAAGTATAAAAACAGCCAACTCCAAGAAGACCATACCTACTACTATCACTACGATGTAGAGGGCAAACTTATCTTTAAAGAGCATATCAAGGACGTAGGTTACCGCCCGTTCTTTAGTGGCAGCGAACTCCGTGACTTAGGCATAAACCCCAAAAGCACCGGCAAAGGCTTTTTATACACTTGGAACGCTAACGGCTCACTCCGTTCTGTCACAGACTTAGAGAGCACCACCTATAGGTTCAGATACGATGCCTTTGGTAGGCGTTTAGAAAAACGCCGTATGGCTTCCGCGTTCTGTTTTGTATGGGATGGCAATGTTTTATTGCACGAGACCTTTAAGAAAGACAACTCCGAAAACACAGAGCTTACTACTTGGGTGTTTGAAGAGAACTCCTTTGTGCCTGCGGCTAAACTTGTAGGGGATAAATCGTATAGCATCCTCACCGACCATTTAGGAACGCCATATGAAGCGTATGATGAAGAGGGGGAAAAGGTATGGGCGCGAGAATTAGATCTTTATGGGAATGCTATTGCTGGGGACAGTTCGTTTATTCCTTTCTTATATCAAGGACAGTATTATGATGAGGAGATTGGGTTAGCTTATAACCGTTTCCGTTATTACTCACCTGAAAGCGGTACTTATATCTCACAAGACCCGATTGGATTAGCAGGAAATAATCCTAATTTCTATGGGTATGTGAAGGATAGCAACTGGTGGGTGGATGTGTTTGGGTTGGATTGTAGTGGAGAAAAAGAAAGTAAACTATTAAAAATAATAGCAAAAATAAAAGCTAAATTAAATCTATATCCTAATGTGATAGATCCTAGAACAGGAAGACGTATTCCATTGCCTTTTGTTTCAAATAAAGTGCCAAAAGAAGATAGAGTAGATTGGAATAAAGAAGAACGTCGTAAATATATTGCAGAATGGTATGATAGAGGATATGAAACTCCTCAGGGAGGTTGGGATAAATATGATATACATCATATAAAACCAAGAGAATTTGGAGGAGATAACACTTTTGAAAATTTAGTCCCCGTAGAAAGAAATACACATCAAAAAGAATTTAATACCTTCTGGAGAGAATTTGGAGAACTATGAAAAATATAGAAGAAATTGTAGAGTATCTAGAAAAAGAATGTAACTTTTCTAAAAAAAACATATATAAAGGAAAAGAGTTTCAAATGAATTTTAAATGTTTATTATATAAACAAAGAGAGAATTTTTATATTCAAAGCGACATACCTAATGACTTAAAAAAATTTTGGCAACTTGTAAATAAAGCTATTCTTTTTTTAGACACTGATTATGGACAATGGGGATTAAAAATCTTTTCATTAACAGAATCTCTAAGAGAAAGTTCTTTAGAAAAAGAGAACCGTCCTAAAGATTATATAAACTCTGATTTAGTTATTGGTGAATTTATTGGTGATTCAGATAAGTTAGTTGTTGATTGTAGTCAAGCTAATTTTGGAAAAATTTTAGTTTCTCTACCTATTGATAGTCGTAAAGATTGGTATGTAGTTGCTTCTTCATTTAAAGAGTTCTTAAATTTATATATAGATGGGCAAGGAGAAAAATTTTGGGAGTAAAATGGGTAATGTTCCAGATGTGTTGTTAAAATTTCAATAGCCTACTAATCAATATAATACAAAAGAACTTCCCCACTATTTTTCTTTATTCACCATAGAGAAAAGAGTTTCTTAAGCCTATACTTGCTATTGATAGTGATGGAATGGAGGTGTGGAATCGACAGCTTGATATTTATGGTCGTGTAAAAAGAGAAATTAAAGCATCCTTCTTAGGAGATGACGTACGCCCATTTATACCATTCCGCTACCAAGGACAGTATGAGGATATTGAAACAGGGCTGTACTACAATCGTTTCCGTTATTATTCGCCTGATTCTGGAACTTATATCTCACAAGACCCGATAAGGCTAGCGGGTGGACTCGCGTTTTATGGGTATGTATTCGATTGTAATGGGTGGATTGATCCGTGGGGGCTAGAAAATGTGTATGTTGTGTATCAAGCTCCTGTTTTAGATGCAAATGGTGTACCAACAAGAGAAATATATACGGGAAGAACAAAAGGTATAGGGAGTAAAGATTCTACAGAAGATATTTCAAAAGCATTAAAAAAACGTAAATCAAACCATCACAGAAAAGATATAGGAAGCTTAACTCCTGTTTTTGTAACTGACAACTATAATGCTATGAGAGGTGGCGAACACTATTATATACAAGTAGAGAAAAAAGCTGGAACAGCAGCAGATCAAATTAATGGAATAGCAGATAGAAATTTTGGTATAGATAAAAATGGGAATGCAAAAAAAGGAAATAGATATATGGATGCCTTTTATGCAGAAAATCCAGATTTAGAAAAACTTCACTAATAAGTACAAAAAGGATAATATTATGTCAAAGAGAAAAAAATATGGCAACATATATGAAATAAAAATGCCCAATAATAAGTATGCATACCTTTGTTTAATAAGAGAATGTGGTTTTGGTATTTTTGATTATTCCTCAGAAATACAAACTAATAATATACAAGAACTTTTGATAAAAGGATTAAAAATTTATAAATTTGGCAAAGAAACAGCAATCAATAAAAAAATATGGACATTGGTAGGGTATGTTGATTTACAAAAAGAAAATATAAAATGGCCAGATTTAGCTATTTTTATGCCACATAATAAGTTACGTTTTATAAAAGAGTCAAAAATTATGAGTGTAAATGAGGGAATAGTTAAAGTAAAAACTGATGAATATTTGTCTTTGGTCAAAAAAGGTTATATTAATGCTTTTTTTGATAATTATAGGTATTTTGAGCTTTGGCTAAGTAATAATATAGAAAACTATCCAGAAGGAGAAAATATTTTTCCTTTACCTGAAGGATATAATTAGGTAGCTGTGCTCCTATTCTTGGAATACTAATATAGAAGTTTAAAAGAGTGTCGCCAACAACGACAGGGTACATTTTGCCTTTGAGTATGATGCCCTCGGTAGGCGCACGGCAA
>CALFOY010000312.1 GCA_937919265.1 uncultured Capnocytophaga sp.
AATTATATTTGCATCCGAAAAAAGATTTTTGAAATGAAAGAAATTTTATTTATCTCTTTCCTTTTTTTTGGAGCGCAAATTGTTGTTGCTCAAAGAGATACATTAAATACAAAAAAGATTATTAATCTTGATGAAGTGGTCGTTTCAGCTCAAATAGAACCGCAATCAGTAAAAAAATCTATAAAAAATGTACAAATAATTACTGAGCAACAAATCAAAAATTTAGGAGCAACAAATCTTGGAGATGTTCTAAATCAATACATTAACATTACAGTAGCTCCTGATGGAAATACAGGGCGTTCTACTGTTTCTCTTTTTGGGCTAAATGCAAGTTATTTCAAAATATTAGTAGACAATATTCCTCTTGTTAATGAAAACGGATTTGGAAATAATACCGATTTGTCTCAAATAAACTTAGAAGATATTGAACGAATAGAAATCATTGAAGGTTCAATGGGGGTAACACACGGCGCCAATGCTGTAAGTGGAATTCTTAATATTATTACTAAACGAAAAACTTATAATCAATGGGATATTTCTTACTCGGCACAAGAAGAAAGCATCGGAAAAGAGTATAATTTTACAGATAAAGGAAGACATATACAAAATTTTAGAATTTCTCATAATCTTGATGATAATTGGATGCTTTCCGTTGGTACAACCCGAAATAAATATAATGGTTTTTTTGACGATTTCAATGGGAAAAATGTTCTTTATGATAGCCAAAAACGTGGATATAAATTCTTGCCTCGTACTTACTTGCAAACTAATGGACTTATAAATTATAAAACAGATAAATTTACTGCATTTTATAAATTTGAGTTAATGAATCAGGAAGTAAATTTCTTTGACCGAAATGTAAAATCTGGATATGGAAATACTTATGGAGCTTACAAATATGGAAACGATCGTAGAATTTTTTATAATCGGCAATATCATCATTTGAATTTTAATGGAAATTCTTTTGTAAATTATAATCTTTCATTTTCTTATCAGAATCAAATACGTGATAATGAGAAGTTTGTGTATATCATTAATCACAAAAAAGAAATTAATAATGAAAAGAAAAAAGCAGAATCAATGTATGTATTTTATTCCAAAGGAGATTTTGCAAAATCTTTTTATAACAAAAAATTAGCTTTTTCTTTTGGGTATGAAGTTACACTAAATAAAGGTTTTTCTTTAGTAAGTGCGCCTCAAAATCAAATAAAAGAGATTAACGCAAACCTTGATAATTATGATGCTTTTTTAGTTTCAGAATATAACTTTTCTGATGCTTTTTCAATTAGTTTAGGAGGTAGATATTCTTTTCAATCTTTATTTAAAAATCAAAATTCATTCTCTTTCGGAACTCGATATTTATTACCTAAAAATATAGAATGGCGCGTTTCTGTTGGCAAATCTTACAGAACACCAAGTTTTGAAGAATTGTATTCAGAGGTAATATTTACCAATCATTACATTGTTGGAAATCCTGATTTAATTCCAGAAAATAGTTTATCTTTTGATACAAGTTTGAAGAAAACAACCATACTTTCTGATGAAATAATGCTCAAAAACCAAATATCATTGAGTAAGAACCAGATACAAAATTGGATAACAAGAGTACGAATAGGAACAGAAGGAGGAACGCCAATTTATAAAAATATTAACATAAGTGAATATAAATATCTAAACTTAGCTACAACAAATAATTTACTTGTTCATAATTTTGATTTTAGCTATGGTGCTTCTTTTACTTGGAGTTCTCAGTTGATAGATACTTACCAATATCAAACAGATGATAGAGTATTCCTTAATATTGCGGCAAATTTAGGAATTACTTACAAAATACCTAAGTGGGAGGCATCATTATCAGCATATTATAAATGGAAAGGGAAAACTCAAGAATGGGTTACTCTTTTTGATAATTATGCTTTCGGGAATATAGATACTTATGATTGGTTAGATGTTTCTGCAAAGAAAATGTTTTTTGCAAAAAAATTAGAGCTAACCTTGGGAGTGAGAAATCTGCTAAATATTATCGATGTTCGTACGACATTAGATTTATTAGGTAAAGAATATATCCGAGATACGCCATTGGGAAATGGTAGAACATTTTTCTTAAAACTTTCTTATAATTTGAATATTAATTATTAATTATTTTCGTAATGAAAAAACATATATTATTTTATTCTCTTATTGCAATTATATTTGCATCTTGTTCCAAGGATAATAATGAAACAAATATCCTAGAAAAACCAAAAGAAGGAACCGAAGAACCTTTAAAACCTAGTCCTAACTCAGTAAAGTCAGTAAATGGAGGTTTTTATAAACCTAATGTAGGAGGACCAAATCAGCCTAACCAAGTATTTATAGACCTCTCAACAGGAGAACAAACTGCTGTAAAGAGAGATTCTTGGGATTTTGCTTTTCTCTGTGACCCAAAAGACCATAGAGTGATCCTTAATAATACCATAAAAATGGCTGCTAAAAAATTAGAAACTACTAATATAGACGAAGTTCAAGATATTGATGAAAGTGTTGTTGTAGGTCCTTCTACTGCTCAAACATTAGGCTATGTTGATAGTCCTTATGGAGCTTTTGTAAACTCTCCAACAGGTACAGCTATTAAGAAAATATCAGAAAAAAATGATGAAAATAAAGTTTATTTAGTAAATATGGGCTATGATGTAGGAGTAAAAACACCTGAAATAGGAGCAATCTCATTAGATGAAGGAATACATAGAGGTTGGAAGAAAGTTCGTGTTATTCGTAATGGGGATGATTATGTTATTCAGTATGCTAATCTTCGTGATAAAACGCATAAGACAATGACTATCAAGAAAAAAACAACTCATAATTTCGTTTATATTAATTTAGAAAAAGGAACAGAGGTAGAGGTTCAACCAGATAAAACAAAATGGGATATATCTTTTACAGCAATGACACTATATAGAAATATACCTCAAACAGTTACTTATTTCTTTGGAGATGTTGTTATTCATAATTTACGAGGAGTAAAAGTAAAAAAAATAGTAACCAACTCTCAAACTCGTGATAGAGAATATGAAGCTTTTAATAAATTAAGTGCAGATAATGGTTCAAATGAATATTTTAAAGAAAGCAAACATCAGTTAATAATTGGTACTACTTGGAGAAATACACAAGGAGGCGCACAATTGTTAGATAATGTTTTTTATATCATCAGAGATGGAGATGGAAATTTGTATAAACTAAAATTTGCCTCAATGGTTAATGAAAAAGGAGAGAGGGGTTATCCTGTTTTTCAATATGACTTGTTAAAATAAATACTATTTTAGCTCAAAAATAAAAATCTTTATTTTGTTTTTCACTTAGAATTAACAAAATAAAGATTTTTTATTATTTAGTTTTTATAATTTAATATCCTATTTTTTCTCTTACTCGTTTTAGGGTATTTTCTGCTATCTTAGAGGCTTTTATAGCTCCTTCTTTTAAAATTTGCTCTACTTCTGTAAGATTATTTATGTAGTAATTAAATTTCTCTCTTGGCTCTGCAAATTTTTCTAAAATAAGCTGAAATAAAGCAGTTTTTGCATGTCCATAACCATAGCCACCAGCTAGATAATTATCTTTCATTTGTTCTACTTCTTCTTTGGTTGCTAATAGTTTATAAATAGAAAAAACATTACAAGTATCAGGGTTTTTAGGCTCTTCAAGAGGAGTGCTATCTGTTTGTATAGCCATTACTTGTTTTTTCAGTTCTTTTTCTGGTAAGAAAATATTTATGAAATTATTTCGAGATTTACTCATTTTTTCACCATCAGTACCAGGAATTATCATTATTTCTTCTTTAATTTGAGCCTCAGGAAGAACAAAAGTTTCTCCCATTTGGTGGTTAAATCTGGAAGCTACATCTCGGGTAATTTCAAGATGTTGTAACTGGTCTTTGCCAACAGGAACAAACTGAGCATCATACAAAAGAATATCTGCAGCCATTAGCATTGGGTAAGTAAAAAGCCCCGCATTCACATCTTCTAGTCGGTCAGCTTTATCTTTAAAAGAGTGAGCAAGAGTAAGCCGTTGATAAGGAAAAAAACAGCTCAAATACCAAGAAAGTTCAGTAGTTTGTGGAACATCACTTTGTCTGTAAAATGTAATACGTTTATGATCCAAACCAAAAGCAAGCCAAGTAGCCGCTACACCATATGTATTTTCACGAAGTAAAGCCCCGTTTTTTATTTGTGTAAGCGAATGCATATCTGCAATGAATAGAAAAGAATCATTTTCTGGGCGGTTAGCCATTTCTAAAGCAGGGAGTATTGCTCCTAAAATATTTCCTAGGTGAGGTACACCTGTACTCTGTATGCCTGTGAGTATTCTTGCCATAATTTTCTTTATTTAACTGCAAAATTAACAAGATTTCGGTATATTTCAAATTATTTTTATGTATTTTTGCATTTAAATATCTATTATGAATAAAATTTATAGAAAAGAAATAGAATCTCCTTTGGGAAAAATTCTTCTTTGTGCCGATGAGCAAGGAATTTGTTTGTTAGATTTTTTTGATGGAAAAGCGGTAGAAACACAATTAAAACAAATAGAAAAATCTTTGAAAAGCAAAATAGAAGAAGGTGAAAGTCCTTTTTTTCAGTTATTAGAGGAAGAATTGAAACTTTATTTCAAAGGAGAATTAAAGCAATTTTCTGTACCTTTGAACCCTATCGGAACAGATTTTCAGAGAAAAGTATGGGAAGAACTTCGTAAAATAGATTATGGACAAACGATTAGTTATCAGCAACAAGCTAATAATTTGGATATTCCAAAATCTGTTCGAGCAGTAGCAAACGCAAATGGTCAAAATAAAATATCTATTCTTATACCCTGTCATAGAGTTATTGGCTCAAATGGAAAGCTAACGGGGTACGCTGGTGGTATTTGGCGAAAAGAAAAACTTTTACAAATAGAAAAAAATATTTTATTTTAAAGAAAAAGGAGTATCAAAAAACGATACTCCTTTTTTATTTTAAAATTCTGGTCGTATTTTTACACGAATACCAAATTTAGGATTTCGGACGCCATTGAGGTCAAGAAAATCATTTCTCCAAATAAAATCCACTCGAATAGGTCTTAAATTTCCTAACCCAATATTTTCAATTCCAAAGCCATATTCCCAATACAATTGCTCAGGTGCATTATAGATAATATTAGATTTGCTGATGTTTATATTTTTTTCAGAAATATTTCCGTAAGCCATTCTTCCGAAAATAACACTTCTCCATTTGGTTTTCTTTATTAAAGGTAATTTATTGAATATAAAACCGTTAAAGTGGTGTTCAGCATAGACATTAAGATACGCATCTGTTACAAAATCATAATAATCTAAAAGCATAAAAGTTCTATCAACAATAGAATAAGTTTGATTGGCAGGGGTAGGGCTGAGTAAAGGCAAAGGTACTGTTCCAAAGGTTTTACCAGCCTCAATAGTTGTACTAAGCATACCAAATTGCCAAACAGGAACAGGAATATTAATCAAACCTTCAATTTTTTGATAATCAAAAGCACTATTATGAATACCTTTTATTCCTTGTGTGTATTTTAAACTAAAAGTAGGAAAAACATTTCGCCCATATAATTGTTCTACACCATAGCCATATACATTTCGTTTTGGAGTGTAAGTGATTGATGCTCCTATATTTGCATCTGCATAAATATTTTCTATTCCTTTTTCAGTTTGATAACCAATAGAAAAATGACTAGGGTCTGCAGCTTTATTTTGGGCATAAATACCCGAGAGAGTTAAATGCAAATTGCTACCTAAGAAACCAAAGTCTAAAATTCCTTGTAGTTTTTTAGTTTGTGTTAAGAAATAATTTTCACCTCGTGCAAACCAAAAATTCGTATAACTTTTTAGGTTTAGTTGAGAGTTATCTTGTTGGAGCAAACTCCCAAGTTGTAAATAATCATTTTGGAAAGCTCCTCCTACAACAACTCTTGGTTGGTGAGAAAGCAAATATTTAGCACTAATTCCGTATTTAAAAATTCCATCTTTTGTTCCGTAAGCTCCATAAGTATAAGTACGAAATCTGTCTTCAGGTGAAGAAAAAGACCTAAAACCAAAACGTAATCTTGTACCTTCTACGTTATTAAATGTAACAGCTTCCCAAATAGAACCATATTCTATATAATTACCAATGGGAATGTAACCTGTTGCTATAATGTTAATTGCGTCTGATATTCCCTTAATTCTACGATTGCTACCTACTTTTTGGATAAGATTTTTGGTTTTGGTCATCTCCTTATCTCCAATAGTATATTCATTCCAGTATTCAATAGGTTTTTCAAACTGATTGGCTTTAATTTTTATAATATTCTCATCATAAAAATCAGTAGCTTGAGGAGTATTAAGTTGATAATCAGAGTATAAAATATTTTTTTTAACATAAAGACCTTTTTGGTCGTCTTTTTTAGAAAGTAAAGTAAAGTCACCTTCATAAACGTCTTTTAAAGGTAGATATAAACTATCACCTATAATTTGGAAAGATTTTTCAAAAGCCAAGCTACGCACAAGATTCATATTAATATCTTTGGTAGTGTACATTTGTATTTCTTCAATGGCGTAATTTTGATTATTTACTTTAAAATTTCCCTGTAAAAGAAGGTCTTGGTCTTCACGAGGGAAAAAGTGAATAGTATAAGTTTTTTTATCATCTGTAACCAAAGAATCACTAAGAACATATGAATAAACACTATATCCAAATTCAGAAATAGGACTCACAAAAGGCTTATCTAATATCAAGAAAGAATTATCATAAATATCAAATTCTTGGAAAGCACGAGAAATTCTCTCCAAACCAAAGCCTGTTTGTACCACACCTTGTGTTCTTTCGGCTATCAAATCAACTCTTGTTTTCTGGATTTCATTATTTCCATATACTCGTTCTACATTTTCTTTCAAATACATAGGCATAGAAAAATATTCTTTGTATTTTTTATCTGAAAGGATATTTCTAATTTCTTGGTATTCAGATTGTAAGGCTTTTTTAAGAAAAACAGAATCCAAGTTGTTTAAGCCTAATTCAGTAGTTGAATAACGCTCATACTCATAAGATTTTACTAGTTTTAATCCATTTTTTCGTTTATGCGCCCATATTTGTTGAAGAATCTTATAGGCAGGATTTTCCTTCTTTGAAAGATGTTTTTTAGGTTTGGCTATAATAGTTACAGCTTCTAACTCTTCACCTTCTATCAAAACAATTTTCAAATTTTGGTTATCATATCCTTTTAGTTTTACTTCTTTACTAGCATACCCAACACACGAAACTTCTATTGTACTGAAGTGTTTTTCTGTATAAAAAGAAAATTTTCCGTGTTCGTCAGAGGCGGTACCAATATTACTTTTTTTGAAAATAATATTAGCAAACGGAATAGGATTTCCTTGTTCATCAATAACTTTTCCTGCAATTCGAGTTTGTGCATTTATGCAAAGAGAATAAAAAAATATATAAAAAAATATAATGTTTTTTTCATTTTTATTTGTATTTCAATAAATTAAGAGAAAAAATATTTTTGTGGTGCAAAGATAAATAAAAAAAATAAAAATCAAATTATTTTATTCTAGCATCCATTATTTTATAAAAAATATCCACAAATATATTTATAATAATAAAAATGATAGAAATAATTAAAACAGCTCCCATAATCACTGGTAAATCAAGGGTTTGTAACGCATAAACTATTTCTTTCCCAATGCCATTCCAACCAAAAATGTATTCAACAAAAACAGCTCCTGCCAACATACTTGCAAACCATCCCGAAAGGGCAGTAATAACTGGAGATAGAGAGTTTTTTAGTGCGTGATTTAGTATAACTTGTTTTCTACTGAGTCCTTTTGCATAAGCTGTTCTAATGTAATCTTTGGAGAGTACCTCTAAGAGTGAATTTCTCATCAATTGGCTAACTACGGCTAGTGGTCTTATTCCTAAAGCTAATGCTGGTAAGATTAAATTTCTTATATTCAGATATTTACCTGTTCCATAGTCATCAATTTCAAATAAATTTCCAGTCATAGGTAAATGAGTATATTGATGTAAAACAAAACCAAAAAACCAAGAAAATAATATAGCACTAAAAAAAGATGGAATGCTAACGCCGAGAATGCTAATGAGTTGTATTGTTTTGTCTAACCAAGTGTCTTTATATAAAGCAGAAATACACCCTAAGAAAATTCCTAAAAATGTAGCTATACAAATGGCAGAAATAGCCAAAATAAATGTATTAGGTAAAGTTTCAGCTATGATTTCATTTACTTTTTTTCCATTTTTTTGAAAAGATTCCCTCAAATAAGGTATTTTTATATAAACATTTGTGTTTTTTAGAGAGAAAAGTAGTAGCCCTTTATATTTTTCTTTATCAAAAAAACTATAATCATTTTTTTTAATAGAATGGAAAGAAATAGGAGATAAATCATTGAGATAATATCCATACTGAGTTAAAATAGGTTTGTCAAAACCATATTTTTTCTTAATATTTTCAAGTTGTTGGCTATTTTCATTTTGGTCAAGCATCATTCGAGCAGGGTCGCCAGGTAAGATGTTGAACAAGAAAAAAATAACACTAATGACACCCCAAACTGTAAGGAAAAAATGAAGTATTTTTTTCATTTTTTTTCATTTTGATTAAGTTGCAAAGATAATAAATAGTCTCTAAAAAGTAATTTATAAACAAATTTTATTTTTTAATTTTAAAAAATGATAATATTTTTGTAAATAGTAAAAAATGGCATAAAAATTGATATCCATTTTGTTAAAGCGTTTTGATAAAATAATTTAAAGATGAAAAAGTTTTTTTTGTTTTCAATAGTATTATTTGCTAGTTTTGCACAAGCACAAACTAATAAAGCTAAAAATTTATTAGATGAAGTATATAATAAAGTAATTTCTTACAAAAATATTTATATTGATTTTCGTTATTCTCTTGAAAATTCAAAAGAAAATATTAAACAAGAAACTCGTGGAAATGTAACCATTAGTGGAGATAAATATAATCTTAACTATATGGGGATAACTAAAATGTTTGATGGAAAAAAGATATATACTATAGTTGCTGAAAATGAAGAAGTTACTATCGAGTCAGCAGATAGTAAAGATAATAATATGATAATGCCTTCTCAAATGCTTACTTTCTATAAAAAAGATTATACTTATAAATGGGATATAGAACAGAAAGTAAAGGGAAGAAAAATACAATATGTTGAGCTTAAACCCGTTACAGCATCTTCTGATGTTAAGCAAATTCTATTAGGGATAGATATAACTACTAAACATATTTATAATCTTATCCAAATAGGTAAAAACGATACACGTACAACAATTGTTATCAATGAATTCAAAACCAATCAGCCTTTAAGTGGTAGTGAATTCAAGTTTGATGAAGCTAAGTATAAAAAAGAAGGATATTATATCAATAAATTTTAAATTAATTGATAAATCGAAATTAACCATTAATGAAAGTATTAGACCGCTATATTTTAACAAGATTTTTGTTTAATTTTATTAGCTCTTTTCTGATAATTGTCCTTATTTTTATTTTTCAAACAATTTGGCTTTATATAGATGAATTGGCTGGTAAAGGCTTGAGTATTTTGGTGATAATGAAGTTTGTAGGGCTTATGTTGCCCAATCTTATTCCTCTTATTTTACCACTTACAGTTGTGCTTTCTTCTATTATGACACTTGGTGCTTTTGCCGAGAGTTATGAATTTGCAGCTATGAAAGCCTCAGGAGTATCTCTACTTCAAGGTACACGTACTCTCATTATTTTTATGTTTATACTTAGTTCAGGAGTATTTTTTACTTCTAACAATTTGCAACCTTGGGCACACAGAAAAGCAGGAACAATACGTGATAATATAAAAAACAAACAGCCTTCACTTGCTATTACTGAAGGTATTTTCAATAATGTGCAGTCTTTTTCTATAAAAGTACAGAAAAAAACAGGTGAAAATGGAGAATTTTTGCATGATATTATTATTCATCAAAATGATTATGATAATGTAAATAGAACTGTTATCAAAGCTAAAGAAGGAGAACTTATTGGGGAAAGTAAGATTGTAAATGTATTACAACTAATTCTAAAAGAGGGTACATACTATAAAGAAGTAAAAAATGCTCGAAGTAATATTATGTTTCCTTTTGCAAAAGCAAAATTTGATACTTATACCCTTAATATTGATGTTAGTAGCTTAAATAAAGAAGTTAATTATGAAGATAATGAACGAGGAGATTCTTATAAAACAATGAATGTTAGAGAGTTATCGCAGTCATTAGATTCATTAACCACTGACTATAAACAAGATTTAATAGATTTTGGAGAAGGTTTTTATAGACGCTTAGGTGTCAATTATATAGTTGATAATAATCAACCTTATTACAAAAATGATGATGAAAAAGTAAAAGATACTATCAAAAATATTGAAGATTTAAAGAAAATTTATCAAGAAAAAGATAAGCTGGCACAAGTCTATAATTTAGCAAAAGATAATAATAATTCTCTTTTGAATAATTTAGATTTTAAAACCGAAGATCTTGAATATAAAGATACTTTTATAAATGTTTATAAACTTACTCTTAGTGATAAATTTGCGCTGGCAACTACGTGTTTCGTTCTATTTTTTGTAGCAGCACCATTAGGGGCACTTATCAGAAAAGGAGGCATAGGCTTGCCCCTTGTCGTGGCTATAGGTTTGTTTTTATCTTATTATTTTTTAGGAATGCTTACAAAAAATATGGGAACAAACGGAACGCTAAGCCCTGTTATTGCTCCTTGGATTCCTACTTTTATACTTTTTCCTTTGGGTTTGTATCTGACTATTCGTGTAAATGAAGATAAGCCTGTTTTTCAAGTAGGAGAATTT
>CALFOY010000313.1 GCA_937919265.1 uncultured Capnocytophaga sp.
TCTTTATACTCGTCTTTAAAAGTTTCATTCTTTAATAAATTTTTAAAATCATTATAAGTATCAGATTTATTAAAAATTATTTGAGAAATACAAAAGCCAAATTTAGGGGCTGTTTCTTCTTGACCAACTGGCAAATCCAAACAAAATTTAAAATAACATTTTACAGTTTTAGCATTGTCCAAAAACTCAATACGATAACGAATACCAGGAGAAAACATAAATAAAAATGGATATTCAAAAATAATAATATCATAAAAATCAGAAGAAGAATGTTTATTTTTTTTATACTCAAATTCTGAAGAATATAGATTAGACCTAAAAAAATATAAACATTTAGTAAAAAGTTTATAAATTTTCTGCATATATTCTTCTTTTATAATACTATCATATTCATTATTATCAGACTCAGGCAAAGCACATTTTAAAAAACTATGTAAAGAAGTTTTTCTTTCATTACCAATTAAATAAGAAACCCACATATTTTCACGATGCACCCAATCCATCGGAAGCTCAAAAGGCAAATTATCTAAATCCCTATCCATTAGAAAAAAAACATCAGGAATATTAGAAGATAAAATATTATTCAATTCGCTTTCCCTTTGAGATAATTTATTAAATCTTTCAGAGTATTCCAATGAGTTTTTATTTAAATATTCCTCCCTATCGGTTAGGTACTGAGAAAGATTTTCTAATCTTTTTTTCTCCTCCTCTAAATCTTTTTTTTCTTGACTTGATTTATCTCCAAAAGATGTTTGTTGTTGTTGTGGTACAATTCCTATCATAATTTATATTTTTACTTTGGTTGCTTTTTTATTCATTTTATCAAACCATATAAAACCTGTTATGGCAACTAATCCTAAAAGCCCCCACATCATATATTGCTTTGCTTTTTTAATTTTATCGTTATTTGATGGGGTGTAAGTATTGGTGTTTTGTATATGAAAAGGTTTAGTTTCTTTTTCTTTTTTTTCTTTTTCTTTTTCGTCTCTTTCTTTTTGGAGATTAGGGGTAAGGTTAGGAGATGGAGGTAATAATTCAACTTTTTCAACCATTCTAAAATTTTGTTCTGTACTGCTTTGAAATGGTTTAGACACGATTTGTTGGTATCCTATATAAGAATATACTAAGGAATACCCACGAGGTATAATTATTTTATATTCCCCGTTAGAATTAGTCTCTGTGCCTATGGTTTTTCCCCCTACTTTGTCTAAGGTATAAACATTACACCCTACCAAAGGTTGAGAGCTTTTGCCGTCTGTAATTCTTCCTGTTATTGTTATATTCATAATATATTAGGGTATTTGTTTTTTAAGGTTTTATAATCCTGTTCTGAAAGTTCATTTTTTAACCATTCTATCATATCAAGTTCTTCTATTTCTCCATAGTAAGGATTGATTGAACGTGTTATTTTAGAATACTTTTGCTTTCCAAAATGCGCAACAATCTTTTTAAATTGCTCTTCATTTACATTTTCTAAATATTTAAAAATTATACGCTTATCTGTATTTTGCAAGCGCATTTCTTTATAGAGTTGGTCTGTAATTTCCTCAATAGATAAGGTAATTGCATTTGTTCCGTTTTGTTGAGCTTTATTTATTTTTTTCTCTAATTCACTTTCTTCTCTTTTATTAAACATATTAGAAAGGAGCGAATTATTTGCTTCTGATTTTTTATTTTTTTTTGCATAAACTATAAATCCTAAAAAAGCTAAAAGCACCAACATCATTTGTTTTTTTTCCATAAGATTTTTTTTAAAATGTAAATCCTGCACTTTCAACCCTGTGTTTTACTATTTTATAAACAGCTCCATCTAATGGGCTAAGTTCTTCGCGAAGCCAATAAACTAAATTTCTCGGTTTAAAGTGGTCTAAGGTACGTATTAAGGATTTTGACGGAGAATTAAAACCATTATAATCCTTTTTACCAAAGGCTTTATAAACAGCTAAAAAGTCGTGTTTATTTTTTAACTTTTTGAATACTTCTAAAATAGCTTTCTCATCAGTACCATAACAAATGAAACACGGACTTTCATTCATTGCATCTAAAAGAATTTGCGCAAAATTATTTGCTTGTTCTTCTGTTATAGTCATTTGGCTTTTTATTAAGCCCTCGCCTGTTTCTTCTATCTCATCGTCTATTTTATCATCTATTGTTATAGAAAAACGCTTATATGCTTTATAAATAAGAATAACACCTAAAAGAACAAAAGAACTTGTTATTATAGCTTTCTTGTTTCGGTCAATAAATCCTAATGTTTTTTCTGTATTTGAGCCTTTTTCCATATTTTTTTATTTTTACATTACCTTTGCAAAATTTCGTAATAAACGCTCATTTTTTATTAATCCTTTCAAAAACTTAGGAGTTGTTGCTATTTCGTGAATTAAATTTAGAGCATCTGCATTTATTTTTGCAATATCTTCTATTTTTTTCTTTGTAACTTCAGCGTCAATAGGATTTTGAGCGGGTATTTCTATTTCTATTTTCATTTTTAATCTATTAATTTATATTCTTTCAGTAAATTAGTTAGGTTCTCATAAAACTCTTTATGAGTATTTACGCCATTGAGAACAGCGAGCATATAAGCATCTATATTAGGTGAGGTTTGCGAAAATGTAGCTATTATGTTTTGCTTCTCTTGCGGAATTTCAGGTAACATAGGTGTATCTTCTACTCCGGATAAACCTTGTGGAGATTGAGATTTAAAAGCCCCTAATAATTGCGGGGCTATTTGTAAAATCCCCATTAGCATCTCATTATTACCTTTTGCTTTAGCTTCATTATATTTATTTTGCAAACGTTCTTCTTTGAGTTCTGCTATTTCTTTTTCGTAGCGTTCTACTTTTTCCTTTAAATACTTATTATCCATTTCTACACGCTCCCTGTCTTGCGCTCGAACTTGTAATTCTACCAATTGAGGTATTCCTAAACCATAACTCCCATTTAGCCCTACAATCGGCAATGTTTGAGAAGAAGAAGAAACGGGGGCTGGCTCTGCGGGTAGGGCTACTTCTTTTTTCTTTAAATTGAATATTTTAGGTGTTCCTACTGCAATGCTACTACTTCCATTTTTTAAACGTTCGGTAACAGATATTTGAGTTATATCATTTTCTACCAAATGATTGAAAAATAATTCAACTCCTCCGTATTTTTCCGTTAGTTTTTCCGCATTTACGGATTGTTCTATAGACTTCATTGTTTCAATATTCACTACTGAAACTAAACGACGGGGATTAGATTTAAGTTGTTTTATAATTTCTATGAGTTCGTTTTCCATTTTTATTTTCAATTTAGCAAGCTGTTATTATTGTACGATAATCTAAAAGTACCTCCCCTTTATTTCCGTCAAAAAGTATTTCAAAGTCTTCTATATCAGAAGCGCTACCATCTCCCTCCATTACAAAATAAGATTTTGGAGCAATAGAACGATTTCTAAAATGCACTATACTTTCTCCTGAATTATAAAGCGATAAACTCGTTATATTTCTTAAAGATAAGCGGGTGTTTTCGGTTATTCTCTGAGTAATCCAACCTGTTTTTTTCATAGGAATACGATTTTAAATTTAATTAATCTTACAATTTTCATTAAAGCGCTCATCTTCATAAATCAATATGAGTTGGAGCTTTAAAGGGGTAGTTTCTATTTCTTCATCGCACACTACTTCTGCATAATAAGTAGCTCCCTGAGTTTCAAAATCTACAGGCTTGCAACCTGAGAAATAACAACTATTTCTACTACGATAATTTGCTATATGCTGAGGTTTTGATACATATTGCCCTGCGTCATTTTTTAGTGAGAAATCAGCTAAAAAATTCTCTCCCTTATTGTGAAACACAAGCAATCCTATAACTCTACCTTTAACAGGCGAAAATGAAATACTTCCTGCTTTTTGTCCAACAGGGACAACTATTTTATATACTTCTTCTTTTGTTCTCATTGTATTTATATTTAATTTTAAAAACAAAAAAGCCCTGCCTTTTACAGCAAGGCTTTTAGCTAATTGAAAACGAAGTTAAACTAACTCACAAAAAATTCAAATCCTCTTAACTCAATACGCACTAATTGAGTAGTAGAACTATCTACATTTACCCCATTAGGATATACCCAACGCATATTGATTTCTTTTTCAGGGACAATAACAGGAGCAGAAGCAATAGGGCGGAAACCTTTATTATCCTGAACATCTAATTTTGAAATAAGGTCAGAAACAGGTAAATTTAATAGCTCCTCATCTTGTGAAATACTCAATTCAGAGTTAATAATCGCTTTATCTGCCTCACTATTCCATTTTGCCGTTTTTACGCTATCAGCTGAACCATCAGTCAATACTCGCATAGCATCAACTACAAAGTAACGCCCTTTGTTAAACTTATTAGCATCAAAAGAAGTTACTCCCGATAATTTACGAGTATTACTATCTAACAATTCTACAATAGAACCGCTGTTTTTTGCGTCAAAAGTAATGTATTGAGTTCTGTCTTTAACGACAGCTCTTCGGGTATCTACACCCATTGCGTTTAATACGTGGTTTGCTCTTTCGAGTTGTACTTGTCTATCCATTTTTATTTTTTTTTAATGAAACGATTTTTAAATAAGATAATTTTAATGAAACAATTTTTTAAAAAGATAATTTTTAAGAATAATTCTTTTTAGGAGAAAAATCCATTAAAAGATTTTTACTTGGCTCAGGTTCTACATAGACCTGTGGCGAATAGTCATAATATGCAGGGCGATAGTCAAAATAGTCTGGCTCTCCTAATCCATTTTCGCACGGACAACCTAAGCCTAATGCTTTTTTCATAGCCTTATCATCTTCTTTTATCGTCATCACATCTCTAAGTAAAGAAACACCTTGCGCTACTGATGCACCTAAGAACGCACTACGGGCAATATTCGCCGTTGTATCATTTCCTTGTACAGCTGAAGCAGCTACAATAGAAGCTACAAGCGCAATAGTTTTTGTTAATTGACGATTTTTCTTCAAGTCCTCATCTTTTAAGGGCTTGCCTTCTTTTTCGGCTTTTGCTTTCTTTTCTTTCTCATCGCCTATAAATTGAGCAACAATATAGTTAGAAGCCAAAGCACCACCCACAGCACCACCCGCTAAAACTGCGGTATCTGTGATATTCTGCATTTTTGGGGTTTTAAAATCCATAATTTCTATTTTTAATTATTTATTTGACTTTTTTTACTTTTTCCTTTTGCTATGAAATACCCTAAAACAAAAGCACCTATATAATTCCAAATATTTATTTTTTCAGCTATTAAAGGGCTTTCTTTTATATAAATAATTTTTGCTAAGGGTTCTTCTTTTTCTGTATGAATTGTGTTTTTTTCAATATTTGGCTTTGCTCTGGGTTGCAAACGCATATAACAAGGGTTGGTTTTCATTGACATATAATTATAATTTTAATAAGTATAAAACTCTGGAATACCTGCATCAACTAATATTTTTCTATTTTGCTCCTCAGTCGAATATGTTAATTCATCTTTATAAATTAAACGTTCTAAAATTTCTTCTGTAAGAAACCAATTAATACCTCTTTTTTCATTATTAGGGGACCCGTCATATTCAAAATATGAATTTACTTCTTCAAATCTGTTTAGTAAATGTTCAATATCACACACATTAGGTATTAAATCCTTAACTGGGTCGCCTATTTTTATTTTTGGTTTTATCATATCTGTTGAAAAAATATCATAAAACAACTCATAGCCCTCACAATATTTGTTCAATTTATGATTATACACCTGTAAATAAAGGTACATATATTCAAAAATCTTTTTTATAGAGAAGCGCTCTTGCATCATTTTTTGATAATCTCCAAAAAAAAGACTATAAAATCTATTTTCTTCCCCTCGTGAGAAACGTGTTTGTACTAACCATTCAAAAAGCAATCTTTTAGAGTCTGCAAGCTGTAATTCATTCCCATCAGAACCCTCAAGCCAAAAATTATATTCAGGAACTATAGTTTCGTAAGGGTTTTCCCGCCAATCAGAAACCTGTTTTTTTCTAATTTCTTTATTCAAATTTAGCGCACCATCTATAGAAACATAACATTCTGTAGTTTTCAAACCTGTTTCGCTTCCTTTTAGAAATAAATTTTGGGGTATATTGTGGTATATATACGCTTTAAAATTAGATGGAAAATAAATATAACTATCGGGGATATGTTTATAAAAAATGAAATACAAAGCATTACCCAATAAATAACGATAACCATATTTTTCACGGAAAAAAGGTTCTTTCTGATTAAAAGTGCCTAAATAAGAAATATAAGCGCCTACTGCATTTCTTAATCTATAAAATTCAGTGTAAGCTGAAATTATTTTATTTTCTCTTTCTGAGGGTTTAATTTCTTTTGTTCCTGCATAAACTGAATTTGCTATGTATGTGAATTCCTCAATAAAACCTATAACTCTCGGTATAAATTCAAATTTAATAAAATGTAAATTACCTCTTAACTCATTAAGTGTTTCCATCTTTTTTATTTTGTTTTAAAATTAGTAACAAGAGTAATCCTAAAAATAATTTTTTAGTATGGTTTTGTCTTTTTACAGGTTCTGTTTTTTTCTCCTCTATGATTTGAGGCTTTATTAACTCTTTCGGTTTTTCAGGTTCTTTTTCCTTAATTGTTGGCGCAGAAGCTCCCGTATTAGCCGGGTTTTTAGGGTTAAGTTTTTCAGGTTCTTTTTCTTTGGGAGCTTCTATTTTACTATTCCCCGCCATTGCTTGCTCCCAACGCACAAGGTCTTCTATTTGTTCTTTGGTAAGTATTCCGCTATCTTTGATTGAATTATTAATTTTTCGCCCATCTTCTAAACGTTGTTTCATATTTTCTGGGTCATCATAGTCGCTTAATATACCAACGGCTTCTTTGGTGTTTGCCACCATAAAATCATTAAAATAAATAGGAGCATTTAAAAACTCTTCTTTTCTTGTAACAAAAATAATAGGAACGTTTAGAGTTATATTACCTTTAGCCATTATAGCCTCTGCATTTCCTGCAACACCCATAGCTGAAACGTCTAATTTTCGATTAAGTTTTTGAGCTAATAGTCTATCTACACTTATATCTTTATAAACAATCTCTATATTAAAAAACCTCTCTAATGAATTTATTTTTTTAAAAGTACTTTCAAACAACAATTTAGATGTATTGTGTAATTTTGCTGTATTTTCTTTACTTTCTTCACTTCTCCAATCTGTATTTTTTAGGCTTTCAAAAACCTTTTCTAAATAACGAGCCGTGATAAGTTCTTGGTTTAAATGAGCAAAAATTTTTTCATCTTGTGGCTTGGTAGTACTAATTTGATGACCTATTACCGTAATGTATTTTTCATAATATGCTCCTAATACTTTATTCACATTTTGCATTGCATCATAATCCCAAGCCGATTTTTTTACCAGTGAGCTAATCGTAATAATAGCGGCTACAACTAAAGCGGCTACTCCCGCTACAACTCCAACTGGTCCTAAAAACGCCGCAACAGAAGCTATTTTACAAGTAGCAGTAAGAAGCCCTATTTTCACAGCTGTTCCGACCGCTCCTAAAATTCCTAATGCTGTTTTTGAAATGTATTCTAAAGTACCCCCTGCCTTTGCTAAATCATCATTCAAGGCATCGTGAGCAACTTCAAACCCCTCCGTTAAAAACGAGGATTTTATACGCTCTGTTTTTATAGTAGTAAATCCAAGTCCGTTTTGTGCTTTAGGAAATTTATCTACATAAAAAAATAACTCACTTCCTCTTGCCATTGTTTATTTTTTTTGGTTCATCATAAACAGAACTGCAACAACTGCAATTCCTATTCCTCCAATAATGAGTATAGTGTCATCACTTTTATTTTTATTGTTAGACAACATTGCAGTCATAATAGTCATCATCATCTGCATTTGTTGCTCTCCATTGGATTGATTAGAAAGGGTTTTTACATAATTATTAATTTGTTCTTGGGTCTGTAAATTTGACGGAATAACTGGCGCACCTTGTCTTTGAGCTTCTTCATTATACTTTTGTATCCCAACAACTGGTCCTAATGTTTCTAAAAGGTTTTTTATAGTGTATCCCACCTGATTAACTCTTCCTATTGCTTTATCAAACTTACTCGGTTTTGTCCCGTAGGTATTCCCCTCAGTATCTGAATAAGTACCTGAATTTGTACCAAAAGGCGGAGTATAAGTATTAGGAATGCCATTTCCTAATCCAATAGGGTTTTTTACCCTTACAACACCATTTAATCCTATATGTTTCATAACTAATACATCTTTATATTCTACAAATGCAGTTTCATTCATTGTTGGTATAGTTCCATCTATCACATAATACCCTTTTTGCAAATTATTATTTACTTGGTCTATTGGTACAACAATATATACGTGCGTAAATTGGTCAGGATAGAAAAAAGGCTGTTTTATTTGACGGATATAAAAAGATATATCTAACGCCATTAAAATACTACCTACAACAATACTATAACTTTTACAATCTATACCACTCTCACGAACTCGCCAACTACACGCAGGTGAGCGCAATTGTTGCTCCTGCTCATCTGCTTTATACTGAAAATGAGTATAAACAAATTGATGTATTGCCTGAGAAGTTGCTTTTAAAGAGCTTTTTTTAAGAAGCGTTGCTATTTGTTGGCTCTGCTTCCAATATGTATATATTGTTGTTGCTATTTGTTGCACCGAAAAAAAAGTATCACCATCTCCTAATTCTGTTTTTTTACAATATACTTTCGGAAAAATATTATTAGGATAGTCAGAACGTAACGAACGATATAAACCTGCTGTTATTATATCTTTCATAATAATTATTTACGGCAAAGGTAGGCAGACAAAAAAACATTTTGGCAGATACGGGCAGATACGGGCAGGATAGGGCAGATACGGGCAGATACGGAGTTAATTTTATGTTAAGATAATTGGATTTAGATATAAAAAAACCGCTACTATGAGCGGTTAATTAATAAAAAATATGAAGAAATGATTAAAAAAAAACTAAACTTTTATTTTTTGATTTTTTATTTCGTGTAATAATTCTTCAGAGAAGCAATATCCTTTGGGCAAGCCGTAAAGCTCTATAAATGTTAAAAACTCTTGAATGCTTATGTTTTTACATTTTTTTTCTTGGGGTCTATATTGTTTTATAATATCATTGATGTAGGTACGTATATTTTTCTCACTATATTGCGATAGATATAATGAATATAATTCTTTTTTCGTTCGGACAATCTTCAATGGTTTCATATTATTTTTTTACACCTACAAATTTACGTATTCTTTTTAATATCAGCAAATTAAATTAATAAAAACCCTCTTTATCTTTATATTTTTTGTAAAAATGCATTACCAATTCCCAACATTTCCCCTGAGAAGATTTATTCGTATAAGTTTCTGAGGAATATTTTTTTTGACCTTTGTATTGAATACAAATTCTAACCTCATCACGCTTATGCAATATAGCCTCTGGGCTTATATATATCTGGTTTCGACTGCAAAAACTCATTGCCTTTTGATATTCTTTAAAATTACTCCAAAAATCTTGAGGGTAGTCATATTTTAATATCATAGTTTAAAATTTTAAATCCTCATTATCAGCCCAAAAATCACATTCGTCAATTGTTGTATTGTTGGCACTCGTTGGTTCGCTCGTTGGTTCTGAGGTTGGCAAGTCTATTTCATCTGTTTTTTTTGAAAAACAAAAATATTTCACAGTGGTACGAGTTTGCCCTACGAATTCATATTTAGTAATATCTCCACTAAAAGAATAACCTTTTAAGGAACAAAATTGTTCTAATTTTGTTTTTATAGCTTGTGAAGTCATCTTAACAGGCGCACAATATACCTTACAATCAGCAACAATTTCTTTTTTATTGATATTATTTTCAAATTTACTATCATCACTAAAATAATCTTCTGCCCATTCTAAAAAAGAATTCCCAATAATAGCTTTTAGGTTATTCTTTTTTAAGTTATCCAAAGGAGCATAATATGGCGAATTTTGATTAGCTATATAAAACTGACAACAACGTAACATAAAATTAAAAAAATAGTTCCATTCTTGGGTATTCCATTCTACATAAAAACGTTTTTTAAAATCATCATAAGGTTGATATTCTCGCCCCATTGTTTTATTTATCTTATGATAATAACTTGAAAAAGACACAAAAAACACCCTACGCATACCAGCTGAACTATTGTCTTTAAGTCCATAATTGAAAGTCCCCATAATTTTAGGGCGTTCATCAAAGGAAAAAAAGCGTTCTTGTTGTACATTTTTTGTATTTGGCGTTATTCCTCGTGTAATAAGTGTATAAAAAGAGCGAAAATCTTGATTTTGATTAACATCATCAAAAAATATAACATCGTGATAATCTTTTAAGCCTCCAAAAATATGTTTATCGTCTAAAATATCTTTTTTTCCACAATCCTGCGGGTGAAAAAACTTTGCTAATTGTTCTATTCCTTTCGCAAACATACTTTTTCCCGTTCCTCCGTTTGCTTCATTATTATTTTCTTTTAGTTGGTCGTCTGTTACATATACAAAAACAGGAAAATTAACATCATTCCAACGATGCAACATATAACCAATGGCATAACATTTAGATAAAAAATGTTGTTCCTGAGTTATTTGTTCTTCTTCTGTTAAGTATTTTGAAGATAAAGTGTGTATTTCTCCCCACTTTTTATTGTTTTTTTCGTGTTCTAAATAGTCTTTTTCCCAAAATACCCTACTTGTATTAATCAAATAATTTAGAAAATCACAATTTTCAAATAGTATTTTTACTCTATTATTCCCTTTTTCATCTTTGTAAGGCTCAAAAAATGTTTCTTTTTGTTTAGATATGTTTCTTTTAATAATATTTTCTTTAAAAA
>CALFOY010000314.1 GCA_937919265.1 uncultured Capnocytophaga sp.
TTTAAGAATTGAACAAAGTTTTTTTTCTATTGGGGCATATCGAAATATTTATTTATCTTATAATGTTGATATTTAATATTTTACCAGTCAGGAAAATCAAATTTTAGTTGAATATATTTCGGTTTTTGTTCCTCTATATTTAATTGATTAATATTTAAATTAGAAACTGAAATACCTAATAGCCTAACAGATTTTTCTACTTTTTCTTGAAATAAAAGTTCTTCTACAATACTGATTATCAAATTTTTATCAGAAATAAAATAAGGAAAAGTTTTACTTCGTGTTTGGGTTTTAAAATCATTATATTTAAGTTTTAAAGTAAGTGTTTTTCCTGATATTCCTTTGTTTTCCAATCTTTTAGATAATTCTTCACTAATAATTTTTAGTTTTTGCAACATAAAAATTTCACTTGGAATATCTTCCTCAAATGTATGCTCTACTCCTACCGACTTAGGTGTATGGAGAGATTTTACGGGACTATTATGAATACCTCGAGCTATTTGGTAAAAATAGAAACCATTATTCCCGAAATGTTCTTGAAGAAAATCTAAATCTTTGGATAACAAATCTTTACCCGTGAATATTCCTTTTTTGTACATTTTTTGAGCAGTTTTTTGCCCTATTCCATAAAACTTACGAACATCCATTTTCTCTAAAAAAGGAATGATTTCTTTTTGTGTAATTGTTGTTTGTCCATTAGGTTTATTAAAATCACTTGCTATTTTAGCAATAAATTTATTCACAGAAATACCAGCAGAAGCAGTAAGTCCTGTTTTTTCGAATATTTTTTGCCGAATTTCTTGAGCTATTATTGTAGCCGAAGAATTATTTTTTTTATTGATTGTAACATCAAGGTAAGCTTCATCAAGAGATAATGGCTCAACAAGTTCAGTATATTCAAAAAAAATCTGACGTATTTGAGAAGAAACCTCACGATATCTAGCAAAACGAAGAGGAACAAAAATTAATTCTGGACAAAGTCGTTTGGCTATAGCTCCACTCATTGCACTACGAATACCATATTTCCGAGCTTCATAACTTGCTGTACAGACAACTCCACGAGCTTCACTCCCGCCAACAGCAATGGGTCTTCCTCGTAAAGAAGGATTGTCATACTGTTCTACGGAAGCATAAAAAGCATCCATATCTATATGAATTATTTTTCTATTAAACATTAGTTTGAGCTACAAAAACAGTTTTCTTAGTATTTTCTTTAACAAAGATAAATATTTCTGATAAAAGTGGCAAGTTACAAAAAAAATAATTCTCTACAAAAAATATGAAACTAATATAAAT
>CALFOY010000315.1 GCA_937919265.1 uncultured Capnocytophaga sp.
TCTTCGTCGGCAGCGTCAGATGTGTATAAGAGACAGATATTCTATCTTTACAAGACCAAAAACAACAAAAAGCAAATGAATATAAGGCAATATTAGCTGAAATAAATTCAGAATTAAAAAATTTTTATCCTAAAATAGAATTCAATAGACAAGATAATCATTTTTATTCTATTATAGAAGAGTATATTCATACATATAAAAATAAAATAGAAATCTTAAAAGAGAAATTAGGTAATATTTCTAATGAAAATATAAATGAAATAATAGAAAAAGAACAAAAAGAATTAAAAAAAGTACAAGAAATAGAGCTTAAATCACTCGAAATAAATTCTATTATAGTTGATAAGGATAAAAAAGAAGAAGAAATTAAATCAAAATATAAAGAAATAGATAATTTACCAGATAAAATAAAAATAAATAAACAAAAAATAGAGAAAGAACATATCATTTTAAATAATTATAGGCTTGAAAAAGAGAATAATGATTTGAAAAAATCATTGGAAGACCATAGAAAGAAACTAATTCAAGGCGAACCTTGTCCGCTTTGTGGTTCAGTGCATCATATTTATTCTAATGAAGAAAAATTTGATAATAAAGAAGGTGAAAATAAGATAAAAGAACAGGAATTTATTGTTCAAAAACTACAAATTGAAATCACTTCCGATGAAAATAAATTAGAAATCATTACTAAACAGATAGAAAAATTATCAAAAGAAGTAAATATTCTAGAAAATCTAATCCAAACCAAACTCAATGAATTCAAAAAAGAATATAACGGATATAAATTGAATGAAAATTGGAAAGAAATGAGACAACAAAAGGATATAATGATTTCTGACCTAACCGAATATCAGAACTTAAATAAGTATATAGAATCGGGAGAAATTATTTTACCTCTCTTGAAGTCTATTTCAAAAATAATAGAAGAAGGAAAAGCAATAAGTAATCAAATTTCTGAAAAGATAGGTGATAAAAATGTAATAGAAGAAGTATCTTCAAGACTACAACAATATACTGAAATAGAAACAAAGATAAATGAAATAAAAAAACAAATAAAATCATCAGAAAATGAACTAGAAATAAATAAAAAAGAGTTTGAAAGTATAGTTAATCATCTAGAAAATAAAGTAAAATCTAATGATTTTGATTCTATCGAAAATGCTTTCAATTCAAGATTAACTTATCAAGAAGTAAATAAACTCGAATCAGAACAAAAAGAGATAGAAGAAGAGAAAAATAAATTATTACATAATAAACAACTCATAGAAAAAGATTATTTAGAGAATAAAAATAAAGATAATCAGTATTCAGAAGAAGAATTATTATCAGAACAAAAAGAAAAACTACAAAAAATAGAAGAATTAGAGGAAGATAATAAAAAAATATATACTCAAATTCATATTCATCAAGATAATTCTAAAGAATTTGAACAAATAAAAGATAAAATACAAACAGAAATTGAAAAAAATGAGGTTTGGAGTATGCTAAATAAGCTTATAGGAGATTCCCAAGGAGATAGATTCAATAAGTTTGTACAAGATTTGACATTAATTCAATTATTAAAATTAGCAAATAAACATCTTTTAGAATTAGCTCCACGTTATTTACTCTCAGAACCTAATAAAAATGAAAATGAGAGCCTTACAGTCATTGATAAAGATATGGGAAATCAGCGCCGTTCAGTAAAAACACTCTCAGGAGGGGAATCTTTTCTAATCAGTTTAGCTCTTGCGCTTGCTCTTTCAGACCTCGCTTCTAACAATGTGAAGATTAATAGCTTATTTATAGATGAAGGCTTCGGAATGCTAGACCCTGAATCCCTTGACCAAACTCTCGATACATTGGAAAGACTTCAAGAACATAGTCAGAAACGCATAGGTATAATCAGCCATATTGATGCACTCAAAGAACGGATAACTACTCAAATAAAAATATATCAAAATGGTTCAGGATTAAGTACTTTAAAAATATATCAAGGTTAAAAGACTATTTATAGATATATTTCAATTTGTTTTTTTATAATTATATGCGTTTTATACTAATATATTAATAAAAATCTGATTAAAAAAGAGTGATTTTTATATGAAAATATATTTATTTGTAAAAATGTTATTATTTTAAATGATTTTTGTAAAATAAATTTCAAATATTCAGATAATTATAAAATATATTGTATCTTTGCGCCCTATTTCAATTTATATGAATTTATTTAAAGAATTGGGGCTTAATGAGTCCCTTCTCAAAGCCATTGAAGACTTGGGTTTTGAGCGTCCGTCTGAGGTACAACAAGCAGCTATTCCTACACTTCTTTCTGAGCCAACTGATATAGTGGCTTTAGCCCAAACAGGAACAGGGAAAACAGCCGCTTTTGGCTTTCCTCTTCTTCAAAATATTAATCCAAATATTCGTACAACACAAGGGCTTATCCTTGCACCTACACGAGAACTTTGTTTGCAAATAACTAATGAAATGAAACAATATGCAAAATACCTTTCAGAGGTACATATTGTGGCTATTTATGGAGGAGCAAGTATAGAAGAACAAGCACGAAATATTCGTAAAGGAGCGCAAATAATCGTAGCAACACCAGGTAGAATGCAAGATATGATACGAAGAAACTTTGTAAATATCTCCCAAATAGAGTATTGCATACTTGATGAAGCTGATGAAATGCTTAATATGGGCTTCTATGATGATATTGTTAATATCTTAGCAGATACCCCAAAAGAGAAAAGTACTTGGTTATTTTCTGCTACAATGCCTACTGAGGTAGCGCGTATAGCAAGAGAATTTATGTATAAACCCAAAGAAATAACCATTGGGCATAAAAATCAAGCGTCTAATAACGTACTTCACGAATGTTATATCGTTAATGGAAGACAACGTTATGAAGCCTTAAAACGTTTGGCTGATGCGAATCCTGATATTTTTTCAGTTGTATTTTGCCGAACTAAAAGAGATACCCAAGCTGTAGCTGAAAAGCTCATAGAAGATGGCTATAATGCAGCGGCTCTTCATGGAGACCTTAGCCAAAACCAGCGAGATTTGGTAATGAAAGGTTTCCGAGCTAGACAGATACAAATGCTTGTTGCTACTGATGTGGCTGCACGAGGTATTGATGTAGATGATATTACTCACGTTATTCATTATCAATTGCCAGATGAAATAGAGACTTACACTCACCGTAGCGGTAGAACAGGAAGAGCCGGAAAGTCTGGAGTTTCAATGGCTATATTGACTAAAACAGAAGCTAAGCGTATAAAAGTTATTGAAAAAATAATCCAAAAGCAGTTTGAGTATAAGCAAATACCTAGCGGAATGGAAATTTGTGAGATTCAGCTTTATCACTTAGCTAATACAATTAAAGATACAAAGGTAAATCCTGCTATTAATGAATATCTTCCTGCTATCCAAGATGTATTGAAAGGTCTTGACAGAGAGGAGCTTATACGAAGAATGGTAGCTGTTGAGTTCAATCGTTTTTATAATTATTATAGCAAAACTCCTGATCTCAATGCTCAAACTTTTGATAAAGCATATAGCAATGACACAGGAGAAACAAGATACTTTATCAATATAGGAGAAAAAGATGGGTATGACTGGCGTACACTTAAAGATTTTCTACGAACAACAATGGATTTGGGCAAAGAAGATATCTTTAAGGTAGATGTTAAGAATACGTTTTCATTCTTTAATACAGAAGCCAATTTAACTCAGATGGTGTTGGATACTTTCAATAACTTCAAGTTAGATGGTAGATTTGTCAATATTGAGATTTCTCAGAAATCAGCCAGTAGCTCCAAAGGTAGTGATAAGAAAGAAAAAGGCAAAAGAGACCGAAAACACTCTAAGCCAGCTCACTCCAAAACAGCTTCAAATACAGGTAGAAAAGATAAAAATGCTACTACATCAGCAAAGCGCAAACGTCGTAAATAGTCTGAGGTGTTAGCATAAATAAACAAGGTCTAACAATATATTTGTTAGGCTTTTTTTATAAATATAATGAAAGTATTTAAGATTATTTATAGTTCCTTTCATTTGTGTTATAAAATCTTTTTAGAGTAGAAAAAGTTCCCTTTATTAGGTGTATAAATAGAGTTTACAGAGGTAAAAGTCTTCTTTCTGATAGTTGTGAAGATAACTCATAGGGGTAGAAGTATCCTTTCAGATAGTTATGAAGGTAACTTATAGGGGTAGAAGCATCCTTTCTGATAGTTGTGAAGGTAACTTATAGGGGTAGAAGTATCCTTTCTGATAGTTATGAAGGTAACTTATAGGGGTAAAAGTATCCTTTTTGATAGTTATGAAGGTAACTTATAGTGATAAAAGCGTCTTTTTCAATCATCATAATGATATATTAAGAGAGTAAAATCATCTTTTTATAATTATTTAATAGCAATTAATATCTTAAAGCAAAGAAAAAATATCATAATAATAAAGCTTTTATATGTTTTAGTTTTTATTAAAAAAAATTAAAAACAAGTTTGTTATTTAGAAATATTTTACATAATTTTGCCCTAAATAATAATAACCTAATAAATTAGTAAAAAGATGATTAAAAAACTAGAAATTAACTCTATAAGATTAGAGAAATTAAATAATGATGAGTTTGCTCAGTTTATAAAAGTTACCTTAAACTTGGTGCAAGATGTAACTTTAGAAAAGATAGGTATACAAAAAGAACTTTATGAGAGTTTGCAAAAGCGTTTGGACGATTTAACCGAAGCTACTCGACAAAGTAGGCAGAATGATGAAACTCATAAAATAGCCGATTTGGACAAAGTACGTGGGAAGTTAGTCGTTTTCTTATTGAGTAGTTTTAGAAATGAAAGGGGTAATGTAGTGGCTAAAAATCGTAAAGAAGCCGCTTTTGCCCTCTATAGTTTAACTAAAAATTTTTCAGGGATACAGTCTTTACCTCTCAGACAGAAAACCCATACAATCAATGCTTTACTGAAAGATTTACAGAAGCCTGAAAACCAAAAACATATAGATACCTTAGGGCTTTCAGATTCTGTCTCTACACTTTTGGATTATAATCAACAGTGTGAAAACCTTATACAAGGTAGAGCAGATAGCCAATTGTCTGTTGTGAAAATTAGTTCCAGAATACCACGTAAAGAAGCAACCGAGCTCTATAGATGGTTGATAAAATACGCTTATGCTACTTATTTACTTCATCAGAATGAAGAAAATACATCTTTTATAGTACGTTTGAATAAGCTAATAGTAGATACTACATTGGCAAATAAACAACGCTTGGCATAAACCTCAATAAATAAGCCAACAAAATAGAGGTAAAATAAGAAAAACAATTTTAAAGTAATAAAAAAAGAATAGCTAATGAACTATTAAAGTATAAGAAAGTAATTTTTTAATAATACCTATCAGTATGTTTATTCTTTTGGAAAAAATAGAATAACAATGTATAGGCATAATAACTGAATATTTTATCTTTCATACAAATGTAATAAATATTAAAGGCTGATATTTTATAAATAATAAAAACACTTGAACAGGATACAACCTCAAAATATATTCTATCTAAATGAAAACATTTCTTTTCAATAGTATTTTTTTACTATGTATTCAATTTACTTTTGCCCAAGTGGGTATCCTAAAAGGAAAGGTAACAGACACTCACGGGGAGCCTCTGCTAGGGGCAACTGTATTGGTAAAGGAAACTAATATAGGTACAACTACCGATAAAGAAGGTGGTTTTTCTATAAAAGCCCAAAAAGGTAATACCTTAGAAGTAAGTTATATAGGCTACCAAACTAAAAAAGTAAAAATAAGCCAAATGGCAATGACTATTATTCTAAAAGAAGATGTACAAGAGATTGAAGGAGTAGTAGTTACAGGATATCAAAAGATAAAAAATAGAGTTTTTACGGGGGCATCTACCTCTGTAAAGATGGAAAAAATAAAAATGGATGGGGTAGCCGATGTATCTCGAATGTTAGAGGGACGCGTAGCAGGGCTATCTATACAGAACGTTACGGGGTCTTTTGGGTCTGCACCACGTATTAACATTCGGGGTGGGGCATCTATCATAGGCAATGTACAACCACTTTGGGTGATAGATGGTTCTGTATATGAAGATTTGGTATCTCTTTCGTTAGACCAATTGGTGTCGGGAGATGCAGTTACACTTATCAGTTCAGCTATTGCAGGTCTAAACGCATCGGATATAGAAGATATTCAAGTACTTAAAGATGCCTCTGCAACCTCAGTTTATGGTGCTCGCGCCCTCAATGGGGTTATTGTCATAACTACTAAATCAGGGAAACGAGATACTCCTATAAGTGTTAGTTATGCTTATGAGCAAAGTTTTAGGCAAATACCTTCTTATTCAGAATTTGATTTGCTTAACTCACAACAGACAATGTCTATCTACCAAGAGTTAGCTAATAAAGGTTACTTTGGTTTGCAAGATGCTTTGTATGGTAGAAGAAGTGGTATATATTATCAGTATTATAAGGCACTAAGTACAATAAACCCTAATACAGGTGATTATTATTTACCTAATACAGAGCAAGCCAAGCAAAACTTCTTCAAAGAACGAGAATATGCTAATACCAATTGGTTTAAGGAGCTTTTTACTCTTAACCCAATACAGAATCATACCATTACGCTCTCTTCTGGTGGTAAAAATACAGCTACTTATGCTTCATTGGGCTTCTATAATGATAACGGCTGGACAATAGCAGATAGAGTACAACGGGTAACAGCTAATTTGAAAAATACATTTTATATAACTGACAAATTCAAAACGGTACTTTCCATACAAGGAAATATGAGAGACCAGAAGGCGCCAGGTACCTTTACACAACGTAAGAATACCACTATAGGGTCTTTTGAACGTGATTTTGATATTAACCCTTTCTCTTATGCCTTAGGAACAAGCCGTACTTTACGTCCTAGAAATGGACAAGGAGAGCTAGAATATTATCGTAATAACTGGGCTCCGTTTAATATTTTGAATGAATATGAGAATAATTATATGAAAATTAATCTCTTAGACTTTAAAATACAAGCAGAAGCATCATACAAAATACACCCAGATATAGAGCTAACAGGTTTATTCTCTACTCGGCAAGCCTCTACAAGTACTTCACATTATGTTAAAGAAAATTCTAATGTAATTCAAGCCTTTCGAGCAAATGAAACACCTTGGGTAGCACAACAAAATATATATCTTGTAAAGGATAAAGATAATCCTTTTTTGCAACCAAAAGTAGGGCTAACACACGGAGGAATTTTTAATAAAACAGAAACTTCCCTCAAAAGTTATCAAGCTCGTATAGCGATGGATTATAACAAACAGTTAGGACAACACGATATTAAAGCATTTGGTTTTGCAGAACTTCGTTATGCTGATAGAAGTGTAAATCCGTTTCAAGGTTATGGAATTCAGTATGACAAAGGAAATCAAATTTTTACCAATCCTCTTATTTTTCAGAAGCTAATTAATGAAGGAAATGATTACTTCTCATTATTAGAACGTTATGACAGAGGGGTTACATTCTCTCTTAGTGGTACTTATGGCTATGCTGGTAAATATATTTTTAATACTGTGCTAAACTACGAAGGAGCAAATACAGCAGGACGAAATAGTAATTCTCAATGGTTACCTACTTGGAATGTGGGTGCAAAATGGAACCTCGACCAAGAAGAGTTTATGAAAGAACAAACACATTTCTCTACCTTAGCTATAAGAACTAGTTATGGGCTTACTGCTAAAATGAATGAACAAGCCATTAACTCCAATGCTGTTTATAAAAACTATATTCTCAATAGGTATAACTTTAATGATAGAGAAACAGCTTTACGACTATTACACTTAGAGAATAGAGACCTTACGTGGGAGAAAATGTATGAGCTTAATATAGGGTTAGATATGGGATTCTTTGGTAATAAGCTAAGTACCACTATTGATGTTTATCAAAGGAATTCATTTGACCTTATAGACCTTATTCGTACATCAGGTATTGGGGGACAATACTATAAATATGCTAACTTTGGTGATATGCGAACCCGTGGAATAGAGCTTGCTATCCATTCTAAGAATATAGAAACAGATAACTTTGGGTGGCAAACGAATTTTACCATTAGTTATATGAACCAAAAGATAACACGTTTGCTTAATACTCCTAATACTTTCGATATGGTTTCGGGTACAGGTAGGGGGAATGTAGTGGGGTATCCTAAGGGAGGGCTTTTCTCTTTTAACTATCAAGGGGTGAATTCTTATGGTTTGCCTACGTTCGACTTTGGGCTGTACCCATCAAATAATAGAACGAATAATAACGTATCTGGAGCAGATTTTACCGATACACAATATTCTAAATCATATTTGTTATATCACGGGTCTATTGAACCGAATTTGATTTCGGGCTTATCAAATACATTTACTTATAAAAATTGGGAATTTTCCTTCTTTGTAACGGCTCAGGCTGGGAACAAAATTCGACTAAACCCCTCTTTTGACCCCTCATTTGCAGACTTGAATGTATTTTCAAGTGAATATTATAATCGTTGGTTAGTACCCAATGATGAGTTAAAGACCGAAGTACCTACTTTACCCTCACAAGACCTCATTCGTTTAGTAGGTAAAGAGAATATAGAGCGTGCTTATAATACTTATAATTACTCACAAAATAGGGTAGCAGATGGTAGTTTTATTCGTATGAAGAATATTTCAATAGGCTATAGCATACCTAAAAATATTCTTGAAAGGTACAAAATACATTCTTTGTCTTTGAGAGGACAAATAACTAACCCATTCTTGATTTATTCAGATAAAAGACTAAAAGGACAAGACCCAGAATATTACCGCTCAGGCGGGGTATCTTTACCCACACCAAAGCAATATACACTAACACTGAATGTAAGTTTTTAAAATTAATAAAACTCAAAAGGGAGGTAGCTATAAACTATCTCCTTTTTTTATACCCTAAAATAAATATAGCTATATCTTTAATAATGATGAGTATAGCTTTAATACTAATAAGCTATATTACTATATATAAGCCCAAAGGCTAGAACATATGATAGCTATGATAATATTGAATACTTGGTAACTAATGATAAAAAGAGCTCCTTGTAAGAGGAAATAAAAAAACTTCTTATACAAATAAGAAGTTTTTTTATTAGTTAAATATTAGCCATAGAGGTTTTACTTTATGTATAAAAATCCTTTTTTTATACTTTCACTGCTCTCTGTTTGGTATTTCAATATATAGAAATAAGTCCCAGACTCTAAATAGCTATCCTTAGAAACAACGCCTTTCACGTTAGAGACTCCTTTGAATATATTTCCATTCTTTTGATAATCATCTGAATGATATACAAGCTGTCCTAATTCATTAAATATATCTAACGAAATAGGAGAGGAGGTGTTAATATTATCTACTTTAAAATAGTTTAGAGAGCTATTGGTTATAGAAATAGCATTATAGATGATAGGTGTGTTATCTTTATGCTCATTACTTGGGTTAGGAGCAGGGGCAGAAGGTTTCTCTTGGGTGATATGAATGTATTGTGTATGTGTGTTTTCATTACCACAAGCATCAGTTGCTACCCATTTGTATATGACTTTAGATAGCTTACCCTCGCTGTTATACTCTTCTTTTTTTACCTTTTCTATCTTTACATTGTTTGTACAATTATCAGTAGCAAAGATATCTTTTTGCTTAGGTATATTATTAATAGTTGTGTGTATATCTTTTGGTAATTCACCTATAAAGATAGGCTTCTGAGTATCTTGCACACGTATAATCTGGCTATGTATAATAGTGTTATTACATTCATCTTTAACTGTAAAAGTACGTTTTATGGTATAGTTGTTAGGGCAATTACCATCAATGCGCTCATCATTATATGAAATGGTTGGCTTGCAAGTACCTTTGAAGGTGGGGTAAGTAACATTTTGTTTATAGGTATCGCATTCGATAGTTATATCTTGTGGAGTAGTTAGGAATACTAAACTATCCTCAGGCTTGATGTTGATAGTTTGTGTAAATGAGTTTTCGTTACCACAAGCATCAGTAGCCACCCATTTGTATATGACTTTAGATAGCTTACCCTCCTGATCTAATACTTCTTCTCGGTACTTTTTAATGTCAATGTACCCAGCACAACTATCAGAAGCAGAGATTTCGCCCTGTGGAGGTATCGACCTAACAGTTGAGTTGATAGTTTTGGGAGGCAAATTGTTAAAAACAGGAGGTTGTTTATCCACTTTATATAGCCGTTGGGTATGAGTCAAAGTGTTGTTTTCATCATCTCTAACCGTAAAAGTACGTTTTATAGTATAGTTGTTAGGGCAATTACCATTGATGAGCTCATCATTATAGGTTATTTTAGGGTTTTTGCCTCCTTTTAAGGTAGGGTAATCAACCTTAGGAGTGGTCTCTGGACAATGAAAAGTAATATCTTCAGGTATAGTAACAAAAGCTAATGGCTCAGATAGGTTATTATTCATTTCTATGGTAAAGCCTCCTTCTTTCCTAGGGGCATAGTCTGTAAGAGCGAAAGCCAGCCCATCAATTACTTCGACCTTTATCACACCTGCTGGTACTGTAAATGAAGATGTGCCAAATTGTTTCTTTCCTATATTGATATTAGGCATAGTAACCTCTTGGCTTCCGTCATTTTCTGTTGAAGATAGCAAAATATGATTGAAGGTCTTCCCAAAATCATCAGAAAGGAGTATTCTCACCTTACTATCCTTACTAAAAATAGTATTATCTACCTGCCAAGTAAGCATAACCTTTTCGCCTCCTTTATAAGCTTTCTTGCTAAGAGGTTCTAAAGTAAAAGGTTTTCCTGCTTTTATGGTAACTTTGGTTTCTACAAGGTCATATTGAGTGATGTAGTTGTTAGGCTGATTAGGGTTAGCATCATTAGCACTAAGCCAAAAGGTAAAGGTTCCCGTACGTTGGTCGGTTAGCCAGCTATTGTAGTCATATGTTCCGAATGTTTCATTGTATTCTTTTTTGAATGTTACAGGGTTGTTATGGGTAGGTTTGTATATAGTATATTGAGTAATAGAAGTCTTTTTACCTATACTAACATCGTGCTGATTGGCTGTATAGAGTAATTTATTACTATCTGGGTCTGTAGCAGGGATGTAGAATTGGAAGAAAGTATCCTCAGGGATGATATACTCAGGTTTTATCTGGGCTTTATCAATAGTAGGAGGTAGTGTATTGATAGGTATTCCATAGGGTATATTCGCAAAATAGGGGTTACCAACTACTTTTGTTCGTTCCTTATCGGAGTAATAAGGTACAGAATAAAGAGTTTGTCTAATGCGTTCAATGCTAGCCAATGAGAAAAAATTACGAGGGCTACCATAGCTCATCACAGACTGCCCTCTGAAATATTCTGTTTTATCACTTGAAGGGTCATTGATAGGGCCACTAAAGGTATGTATAGCCCCAAAAAGGTGTCCTATCTCGTGGGCAATAGTTTCTTTTGTTAGTATAGCAAAAGCATCAGCCTTCATTTTTGTATATCCATAGTTAAGATAAGCCAGCCCTTTGTAGCGAGTATTATTTTTAGGATAGGCTATACATATACCTATGTCATAAGCATTTTCGCCGATAGCTTTATTAAGGTGATTGGTGTTATTATTTATAATATAGTTAGGGTCTTTACTTGATAGAGAGTCTACATCAGGATTTGTATTGATAAGGCAATTATCACGAATAGCCTCAAAACGTATACCTAAGTCACGAGTATATATCTCATTGAGGAATAATTCAGTATCTGTTATATATGTATTTACTTTGTTTAAATCCTTGCCTAAACGTTCGTAAGCAGTATAAGTAATGTTTAAAGCCAATCGATAAACTCTTAAAACATCAGTGTTTTCTATTTTAGGGCTATTAATTTCTCTCTTCATACGCCCTGAGCGAGCCTTAGGCATATCAACAATATGTGAATGTGTGTCTTTAGTACCACATTCGGAGTAATTATTTTTAGAAAAAACGAGCTTGTTCCCTTTGGAGCTTATCTCAAAAGAATCATCACCATAGTAATAAGTCCCCGAAATATCATTTTCATTGATAGAAAGTGTGGCTACAAAGTTATTTTCGTAATACCCTACAAAACTACGAATGCCCTTTGTTGTCATAGAAGTGGTTTTTTCTTGCCATTGCAAAGGGATTGAATTTGTATTAGGGATAGGTATAGCCCAAGAGAAAGGAGCTGGTTGCGAGAAAATATCTTGTACTTCTTTAATAGTTATCTGCGAGTAACTCAATGAGCTAATAACAAAGAAAAAAGAACAAAGGTAAAAACGAATTGTATTCATATAAAATATAAATTGGTTATACATTTTGCAGAATTAAGCCCAAAAATAAAGCCTAGAACTATAAACTTAGTTAAATGAATGCAAATTTACGAATTGTTTATCTATTATTTAAAGAAAAGTGAAAGTATGTATTCAATTTTTATTTAGAAAGAAAAAAATAACGAGAATAAGTTTTATTATTCTCGTTATTATAGCTAAGTAAGTACTTACTTCACAAAAATAAATCCTTTGTGTAGTTGTTCGCCTTTTTTAGTTCGGTATCTTAAGATATAGAAATAAGTTCCCATTTCTAAAAGCTGTCCTTTACCTAATACTCCTTGTACATTAGAATATCCTTTGAATATATCTCCATTCTCTTGATAGTGTTCTGAGTGATATACAAGCTGCCCCATTTGATTAAAAATATCAACCTGTATAGGAGAAATGGCCTGTATATGGTCTATTTTGAAATAATTTGCAGAACCTACTTCGGTAGAAATAGCGTTGTAAATAATAGCTTCATTCTCTTGTACCTCAGGTCGCTCTGGCGTAGGAGCGGGTTTAGGTTTGGGTGTTGGAGCTGGTGTAGGGGTTGGCTCTGGCTTAGGTTTAGGAGAAGGAATAATAGGTTTATCTTTAGGTGGAGTAACAGGTGGCTGTGATTCTTTTTTCTTAGGAATAATAGTAATCTCTTGAGTGTGAGTAGTTTTATTTCCGCATTGGTCAATAGCTTCCCAAAGATAAATAATTTTATTATCTGTTTGCTTTTTGGTAGGAGCTATAGTAATAGTTCCTGAACAATTATCAGAGGCACTAAGTGTAATACCCTCTGGGATGTTATCTCCTTCATTAATAGTTTTGTTAGTGGGTAATTCACCTATAAATTTAGGTTTTTCTTTGTCATCAATTTTAATAATTTGTTTATGATTAATAGTTGTACAACCATCAGTAGCTGTATAAGTACGTTCTATGGTATAGTTGTTACAAGGTTGATTTAAAATTACATCATTTGAAGTAACTTTAGCTGAATTACAGCCTCCTTCTGTGGTTAAAGAAGCAGGTTTAGGTAATTTATCTATACAAGAGATAGAAATATCTTTAGGAAGAGAAGAATTATTCCAACTTAAAGGTTTTTGAGGAGCTGCCTCCTCATCTATAGTAATGGTTTGTATATAGCGGTTTTGATTTCCTGAATGATCCTCTG
>CALFOY010000316.1 GCA_937919265.1 uncultured Capnocytophaga sp.
GGTCTCGTGGGCTCGGAGATGTGTATAAGAGACAGATTATCAATTGTTAATTGTTAATTGTCAACTCAAGTTTCGCAAGTTGAACCTCTATTACTTACTTTCACATACTCGTTTACGCAATCCACATACTCTGCTGCAAGTATTCGCAGACTATCCTTGAGGAGGGGAGGGTATTGACAACTAACAATTATCATCGTTTCAAGGTGTAAAGATAGGAATTTTTATTGGATAAATGAAATGTTTTATGATTTTTAGCAATGAGGGGTTTTAGTGTCTGCCTTTTATTCTATTCTCTTCCATGCTCGCATACGTTAAAAAAGTTAATTTGTAGCCAAAAACAAGTAAGTTGTACCTTTATTTTTTGAAAGTTTTTGTATTTTTGCACAAATTTCAAAATAGAAAAATTATGGCAAAAGTTTTGGTAACAGGTGGAGCAGGGTTTATAGGCTCTCATACCGTTGTAGAGTTACAACAAGCTGGTCATCAGGTTGTTATTATTGATAATTTATCAAATTCATCATTAGATGTTTTAGATGGAATAGAGAGAATAACTGGTAAGAAACCTATTTTTGAACAAATAGATCTGAGAGAAAAACAAAAAGTTGATGATTTTTTTAAAAAATATACAGACATAGATGGCGTCATACACTTTGCAGCTTCAAAAGCCGTTGGAGAAAGTGTTGAAAAACCTCTTTTGTATTATGAAAATAATATAAGCTCATTGGTTTATTTACTCCAAAATTTGAGTAAAAAACAAGATGTAGGTTTCATATTCAGCTCTTCTTGTACAGTTTATGGACAAGCTGATAAATTACCTATAAGTGAGGATGCTCCTGTAAAAAAAGCTGAGTCTCCATATGGAAATACAAAGCAAATTGATGAAGAAATAATATATGATACTTGTAAAGTTACTCCTCAAATTAAAGCAATAGCTTTAAGATATTTTAACCCAATAGGAGCGCATCCTTCTGCCGAAATAGGAGAGTTACCTATTGGAGTGCCTCAGAATTTGGTTCCTTTCATCACTCAAACAGCTATTGGTATAAGAGAATGTCTTTCTGTTTTTGGTAAAGATTATCCTACGCCAGATGGCACTTGTATTCGTGATTATATTCATGTTGTAGATTTAGCAAAAGCCCACGTAATAGCGCTTGAACGTATTTTACAAAAGAAAAATAAAGGAAATTATGAAGTTTTTAATATAGGAACAGGGAAAGGAAGTTCCATATTTGAAGTTATTGAAAGTTTTGAAAGAGTTTCAGGTAAGAAGTTGAATTATAAAATAGTAGGTCCAAGGGCAGGAGATGTCATAGCGGCTTATGCAAATACAGACAAGGCAAATACAGAATTAGGCTGGAAAGCTCAATCAACACTTGATGATGCTATGCTTTCAGCTTGGAATTGGGAACAAAAAATTAGAAATAAATAAAAATCAATAACAGAATGAAATACTATTTTTATTCTCTATATAGTATTATTTTTCTATTAGTTTCATGTGATACAGCAATTAAAAAGCCAGAGAAATTATTGTCACCTGAGCAAATGGAAAAAATCTTATATGATATAGCTATTCTTAATGCTACCAAAAATATTGATAATCATAACATTGACTCTTATTATGTAGACTCAAAAAATATTATCTATAAACAAAATGGTATTGATAGCCTTCAATTGGTAGAAAATATTACTTTTTATGCTTCAAAACCTAAACAATATCAAACTATTTTGAAAAAAGTAGAACTTAGATTGAAAGAAGAAGATAGTATTTTATTCTTTAATAAAAATAAAAAAGATTCTATAAAAATACCTAATGATGAACAAAAGGAAGTAGATTCATTGGATAAAATTTCTGATGATAGCCTTCAAGTATTAAATTTAAATCCTTAAAAAATTGAATTGGACATTTTTACAAGATACTTCACACGACTGGATTGTTTTATTTTTTATTCTTATTTTAGGTATTTTTGCTTTTGTTAAATCTTATCATATTTTTCAACTTAATGAATTTTTAAGATTGTTAACAAATAATAAATATGTATTAATTTTTGGTAAAAAAGAAAAAGCAAATTTTATATTTACATTTTTATTTTTACTTATTCAATGGTGGGCATTGAGTATTGCATTATATTTGATAGCAAATATTTTCAATGTAAGCTTTGAACCATTAGATTATTTTGTCTCTAAACAATATATAATCTGTCTCTTATACACATCTGACGC
>CALFOY010000317.1 GCA_937919265.1 uncultured Capnocytophaga sp.
ACTATAAATAGAAATTTTTATTAAAAAACATAAAATAAATCTACCCGAAAAATAACAAACTATTAACAATAAACCTCTAAAAATGAATTTATCTTTGCGCGCTTTTTTTAATAAAAAATAATGTTACGAAAATTATTCCCATTAGCCATTGGAGGCTTGGCATTGGGTTCTACAGAATTTATTTTAATGGGACTTCTGCGTAATATAGGCAGTAGTATGTCTCTCTCTGACGCTCAAACAGGACATTTTATAGCAGCTTATGCCTTAGGTGTCGTTTTTGGAGCACCAACATTAGTAGCTTTGAGTTCAAAATACAATCCTAAAAGAATTTTAATGGGATTGATGTTATTATTCACTATTTTCAATGGAATTTCGGCTTTAATGCCTGATTATTATTCCTTTTTAGTAGCAAGATTTTTCTCAGGATTACCTCACGGAGCCTTCTTTGGAGTTGGAGCTATTATTGCTAAATATTTGGCTCCCAAAGGAAAAGAAGCAACTGCTATTTCTGTAATGTTTGGAGGGCTAACTCTTGCTATATTATTAATGGTTCCGCTGCTTACTTTTTTTGGTAATATGATACACTGGCGATTGGCAATGGGTATTGTTGCTTCACTAGGGTTAATTACTTTTTTATCCATTTGGTTTTTCTTACCGAATGTTGAAAGAGAAGGAAAATTAGGTATTAAAAAAGAAATAATTACTTTCTTTGGGGCAAAATCTGTTTTGGTATTAATCATAACTATTTTTGGTTGTAGTGGTTTATTTGCTTGGTTTAGCTATATACAACCTCTAATGCTTGAATATAAACATATTAGTGAAGGAAATACATATATTGTTATGATGGTTGCAGGAGTAGGAATGGTTGTTGGAAATTTTTTTGGAGGCTGGTTAGCAGATAAAATTCGTCCTATACGAGCAAGTATCATTATATTAGCACTAATGGTATTTATTCTTACAATGGTATTTATCTTTGCTAAAGATACTTTAATGGCTTGGTTATTAACATTTTTATGTGGAATAATGGCTATGTCACTAGGTGCTCCTCTAAATATTATAATGTTCCGTGCTGCCCCACATTCTCAAATGATGGGAGCTGCATTTATGCAAGCTGCATTCAATACAGCCAATTCAATAGGGGCATATTTCGGCGGAATGCCTTTAAAATATGGGGTAAATTATCCTTCATTAGTTGGAGCAGGAATGGCTTTTACAGGATTATTAATTTGTTTATATATGTCTAAAAAATATGGAAAATCATTCATATAAAAACAAAAAAGGTTACTTATAATAAGTAACCTTTTTTGTTTAATTAAAAAATATTGTTTATAATGATGTTTCAAAAAAATTCTCTAATACAGAGCCAAATTCTTTTTTATATTTATAAAGCAATGCACGTGTAAGCCCTATATTACATTTTTCTGCATCAAGTGCGGTAACTGAGAAAAATTTTCCAGAAGGGGAAAGCGCTAATATGAAAGTAATTTTATTTGTCTCTATCAATATAATATCAAGCTCCAAGTTCCCCATTGCGGTACTATTTTTTATCACTTGTTTTACCTGATTCACAATTGCTAAATGAAAGGCAGAACCCTGTTCTATCAATTTAGAAACTTGCTCACTCGCTGTAGCCTTAGATATAGTCATACCATCAGCAGTGTTCAATATTCCATAAAAAAGAAAACCTTGCATATTTGTTGCCATTTCCTTACAATGAGAATCAAGCATTGTTTGTAATTCTGATACTGTCATAAACCTAATTTTTAATTTTTATACAAAGATAAGAAAT